>CANGPW010000010.1 GCA_947456185.1 Bacteroidota bacterium
ATAGTCAATTGATTTTTCATAATTGCCTTGGGCAAAATAACAATCTGCTGTTCTGGTAACGGCATCGGTATAAACATCAGGATTAGTCATTTTAGCATCTAATTCAGCATATTTTTTA
Source organism: Bacteroidota bacterium (assembly GCA_947456185.1). Lineage (GTDB taxonomy): Bacteria > Bacteroidota > Bacteroidia > UKL13-3 > UKL13-3 > JAAFJM01. Next base: position 119 of record CANGPW010000010.1, read on the forward strand.
AAACCTTCAATGGCATTTTTGTAATCTTCTGATTTTAAATATGCATAGCCTAAACTATAAAATGAAGTATTGTAAAAACGTGTTGTTTTTAATTCTTCTATTTGTTGTGATTTTTTAAATTGAATAGTTGCATTGGCAAAGCCACCGTCTTTATAGGCTATTTCGGCCAACCAAAAATGACTTAATGCACGCATTTGTTTGTTGTAATTACCAGAAGTAATTACTTTATCAAAAAACTCACAGGCAGTTTTATAATCGTTTTGCAAATACAATTCTTCAGCTCTGTAATAATATATTTTTTGTAAAATGGTAAAATCCTTTTCATCTTTATCTTCTATACTTTCTAATATTCTAATGGCTTCTTTGTAGTTTTTTGATGTTAATAATAAATTACTAACCAAGCTTTTTGCTTCACCTATATATGTTGACTTTGGATAGGTTTCTATAAACGATGTTAAACTAGTTAAAGCATTGCTATTGCTACCCACCTCGTAGTTTAACTTAGCCATATTAAACAACGATTCTTCGTTTAAAGTTATCATAAATCCTAAGCCAATACATTTGGCAAAAGCAGTTTTAGCATTGGTTTTTTTATCCATTGCCAAATAACATTCTGCTAACTGAAAAAATGCATATTGGCTCAAAGTATCTTTCTCTTCTTGAATTTTCAAAAAATTGTCAACGGCATTGTCGTATTGTTTATTAACTTTATAGGCATAAGCCAGTCTGTAAAAATCATTTCTGCTTGGAACTGCAGGCGCTTCGTTCATGTATTTAACCAAATAAGGCAAAGCCTTTTCGTAATTACCCTGAATATAATACGACTGACCAAGCATTCCTGCTACATCTATTGCCACATCTTTATTAGTAATGGTGTCACAATATTTAATTACTTGCACATAATCTTTTTTAGTAAAATATATTTGAGCAACATACACATTACTTAATGGACCGAATGTTTTATGATTTTTTACTCGACCAAAATGTTCTAAAGCTTCATCATAATGGGCTTGGCGGTAACTCACATAACCGTAATAATAATTTACAGCTTCGTAATATTTGGTCTTTTGATCTTTGATCTTTTTAAATGCTTTTTGCGACTCGTCAAAGTTGTCAGTTTTGAAATTACAGAACCCTTTAATGAAATAATATTCCATTAACTGCGATTCACTTAAATAGCCATCATCAAAATCGGAAAGCCATTTTACCGCTTTTTTATAATCTTTATTTCTGTAAAAATATTTTCCCAACTGAAACTTTGCTAACTCCGCTTTGTCGTATTGAGGATACATTTTTATAATTCCCTGAAATAATTTCAATGCATCGTTATTAGCCAATTCCATAGCGCAAGTAGCAGTATAATATTTTGCATTTACTATACAAACCTGATCTTTACTTTTACCTATAAACATTTCAAAATGTTTTTGTGCAGCAGCATATTTCTCTTTATCATAAAGCTCAATCGCCCGTTGATAAATCCTTGTATCGTCTTCATAAATAGCTGTTTTCTGTGCTATTACTTTGTATTTACTAATAAAAATAAACACCATAAATACCACACAGTATTTCAAGTATTGGGTTAAAGCTAAATTGCTTTTTTGCATAAATTTTAGAGTATTAAATAATTTTCAATAAAAAGCCAAAAGTAATTTGGATTTATGTAACAGTAATCACAATGATTTGGGCGATGTATAGTTTGCTATGCAATTTTTAGTTTTAAGTATAAAGTCCGAAGTTTTGAATGCGAAATGAGAAGAACGGTAGTTGAATCAATCGAGTATGGATTAGGCAAGCTCACCATTGACATTTTTATATAAAGTATTAATTATAAGACAAAAGCAAAACATCCAGTAATTCCGTAGGAATCTTCCTCGATAACTAATACCATTAAATTTATAAAACAATTTTGTAAAAATCAAGGATGGTTTAATTCAAGGAAGATTCCTATGGAATGATCCAACGTCATTTTATATTTATTTTTTTTAAAATTATCCCTCACCAAGACAATGAAAGCAGAAGTAACCTTTGTCTTCTTAAATGACCTTTGATTGGATGACTAAGGATTTATGATGAAAAAAGATTCTGTCCGAAGGCTTGTATTGATCTATCTAGACATAAAATTTATCGTTATTCCAATTCATAGGATTATTGATAATATAATTTGAAATGGTTTGATATTCATAATGGTTTCTAATGATATGATCGTGATAATTGGGCTGAAAAAAATGGTTGTTTTTATTGTATTTAGGAATATCCAATTGATGTTCATCAATATAATTATCAATTTTGGTATTTACCGCGGATTTGAAACCTGCAATAAATGATAAATGGATTTTGGTAAACGAATGGGTGAATTTCGTGTTATTTGTAATATTTCGTTTTCAATTGGTTCATTTGTTAGAGACACACGGCCGTGTGTCTCTGCGATCGCAATCGTAATCGTATCGGTCATTATTATATCGTTCGTGGTCGAAATATAACCTCGATTTTCATTATAAATTTCCACAATGGCATGCATATGATTGGGCATTAATATAAATTGGTGTAGTATCAATTCATTACGAATTTCAAACGATTTAAACCATTCATCTTCCACTATTTTTCCAAAATCAAATAGAATTATTTCATTATTTACAATTTCACACAAATTACATTCCCTGTTTTGTGTTACAATGGTCAAAAAATACAGTGCATTTGATGAATAATCCCAATTGGGTTTTCTGTGTGATTGTATGCGGTATTTGTTTTTATATTTATCCATTTATTTGACAGTCGAATTTAGAGACACACGGCCGTGCGTCTCTAAATTTTTATATATTTGAATCTCTAATTTTAGGTTATTTTATAATATAATTTTTATGGTTTTTTTAGATGGATTTTGGTAATTTATTACAATTATTATTTCTTTAAAATTCTACCTCTTGGCCTATCTCCTTTGTCAAGTACCATGTCGGAATGCAATAACTGTGCTGCCAATTCTGAGGCTTTTACTTTTATAGCACTGCGTTCTATCATTTCTGATTCAAATTCCATTAAAACACTTTCCCTTATCCCAACACTTCTCCAATTTGACAATGGTCTGCATCCATTTGAAATGCCACGAGCAAGCGCCAAAGCATCTAGCAGTGCCTGATTTGCTCCTTGTCCTTTAAATGGACTCATAGGATGAGCCGCATCTCCAATTAAAGTAATGTTTCCGCATTTATTTAACATATCAGTAGTTAGTAATTCACGGTCATATACTGGATATCCAGAAATCATTTCTTCATTAGTAGCTACTAAAATTTGTGGAATTGGTTCATGCCATTGAGTTCTTAAACACGCTTCTTCCTTCAGTGCTTTTGCCCCTTTGTTACTTAATTCCTTGGCATCTTTCTCTGTCATTGGAAAGCTTAATTGCCACATCACTGTATCATTAGAATAAGGCATAATATATATCCGTTCATTGCCATTGGCAGTTTGAAATACGGTAGCCGAATCTAGCAAAGGATTTTCAAGTCCATTGAGCGCTTCTAATTTACAAATACCCAATATTACAATACAACCAAGGTAACGCAAGGGAGTGGCATCTTTTTCAAAAACCAAGTTCCTTACCGAACTTCTAACACCATCTGCCCCAACCACTAAATCGGCTTTAGTTGTCTTCAATTCTCCATTTATCTCAAATTCTATATCAACAACTCCGCTTTCAGTTTCCTTTAAATTCACCAAATGATGTCCCCATTGCACCGCATCATTTTTACCAAGTTGCTCAAGCAATGCTAAGCGCAACGATTGCCGTGCAATATGAACATTGGTTCGCTTTGGAGCAATTTTTTTATTGGAATCTATGCTTTTTCTCATTCCCCACTCACCTATCACTTTACCATCGGTAGTATGAACCACATGTTTGGTAGAATTTACACCATCTTTTAATGAGAAAATACCCAAACCTTTAATGGCATTACTTGCTTGTTGCAAAGTAAGTCCATAACCTTGCTTACGAACATCAAAACTGGCATCGCGTTCATAAAGTTTAAAAGGAATTCCGCGGTGCAAACAAGCCACTGCCAGAGCAACACCACCAATTCCACCACCAATTATAGCTATGTTTGGAAAATTTTCTTTATCTGCAATTGGGAAGTTGGCGGCAGAAACTAATCCTGAGCCGTTACAAATTAAGCAGTTATATAAATGACGATTAGGGCGAACAGGTGCTTTGCCATCCCCCTTCATTTTTTCAAATAAATCTAATTCTTTCTGAAAGTTAATGAGTACATTCTTCTTGAACTTCCGGCTTTTTTTTCCTCGTCCGTTACATTCGCTACAAGTAGTCCAGCAATTATCTTTATTTCCCACTTTTATTATATAAAATAATTAAACTTTCAACCGATTAACTAATTAACCATTTAACCTACTTCCCAAATAAACCTTTAAGTCTCTTTTTAGCTTCTTCTTCTAATTTGTTTTTTGCTTTATCCGTTTCCGCTTTTATTTTCGCTTCTGCTTCTTTTTTTAATCTGTCAGCCTCCGCACGACCTTTATTTTCTAATTCTTTTTTCTGTCTTTCCACTTCAGATCTGGCTTGGTCTTCTATCTCTTTTTTCTTTTTATTTAACTCATCTGCCAATTGATTTTTTAAGTTACTGGCTTCACTTTTGGCAATATCTGTTAGATTAGTACTTACAGTTGGACTGGTAAATGTACCACCCATTACTAAACCAATATTGATAACCTCATTCATTTTTATATTGGCACCGCTCTTTTGATTTAATTGCGCTAACACACCGTCAACAGCAGAATTTGCATCTCCTAAATCTTTTCTTGGTAAAGCAACAGTTCCAGTATAATTAATAGTTTGGTCAAGGCCAGTAGAGCCACTTAATGTTAAATTCTGGCCTCCTACTTTAATATTAAATGGTTTGGTATAAATTCTACCACCTTTTATTTCATATTTTACCAATACTTTTTTAAAATCTACTTTTTTCCATTCGTCTCTTTTAAAAGCATCTGCTAATTTGTTAAATGCATCTATATTAGTTACTGTTGCATCGGTAATCTGTAAGTCGCCTGCAGCATATAACGATTCATAAACAGGCTTCATTTTACTATCGAGCGTTGTAGTAAATTTAAAAATAGAAGTACTGAAATTACCTTTCATTTTTTCAGCAATTGGTGCTATTTTTTTAATGGTATTGAACGTGATAAAAGCTTTTTGGATGTCTAAATTTTGAATGCCAAATGTCATGTCAACAGTAGGTTTTTTAGGATTTGTAGTTTCGTAAAATCCATCCATGTTCATGCTGCTTCCTAATAAATTTAAAGCTACTTTGTTAAACAATAGTTTTGAATTTGCTACCTTCACTGTTCCGTTAAAATTAGTAATATCCATATTGGTATAAACTAATTTTTGAATATTGCTGGTCAATGTAAAATCAATATTTGAAGGTAATTCTATAATTGCCATTCCGTTTGTATCAGCAGCGGTAGTTGCTGCAGTGTTTGAATCGTTGCTTAAAAACTGATTGGCATCCATCAAACTACTTTTAAAGTTTAAGTTTCCAACCAATGTTCCTTTACCAAAAAAGTAAGGAAAAAAGTTACTCAAATCACCATTCATTTGCATATCGCTATTGCCAATTTTGGCATCAAAATCACTTAACGTAACCAACTTAGGATTAAACGATAATGTAGCAGATTTTAAATTCATGCCTTGCGGCAATTCCTTTGAAACAAATTGAATAGCACTCACTGAAATATTACCACTTGCATTGAAGTTTTCATAGTTTTTATTTTCAATATCACTCATTTTTCCTTTTGCTGCAAAGTCGGAAACTAACATTCCAGAAAGCTTGGTTCCCTCGGGCATTGGCGCAATTTTCACCACATTATCCAAGTTCAATTTTCCTTTTAAATGCGCATCTACCAATGGATCTTTTAATAAATTTTCAGCTAATAATTTTGCATCAAAAGGATCACCTTGTAATTCAAAATGAAGTTTCGATAGATTAATTTTTGTATTATCTAAATTCCCATCTGCATTGTTAACATGTAAGTCAATACCCACGTTTTCAACTGGTGCGGGCAATGCGGGATATTTAAACCAACCGTTTTCTACTAATAAATTAAATGCAAAAGCAGGTAATTGTTTGTCGTTATAAGTACCTTTTGCAAATCCATCAAATCCTAATTTTCCTTTCGATTCTAAATCCTTAAACGATGAACTATATATAGCTGGAATCAAAGAAAGAAAGTCTTTAAAATCATTCTTCTTAGCCGCATATTTTATATCCATGTTAATGTCATCGCCTTTCATTGCTATGTTTCCGTCCATTTTAAACAATAAATCATTCAAACTAAACTCATTGTCTTTAAAGGTAAATTCCATTGCACTCATATTGGCTTCCACATCTGCTTTTGCAGTGGCATGCACTTTACTTAAATAACTAATATTCGACATGGCAAAGGTAAATTTAGCAATGTCCATATCATGTTTCATGGTAAATAAGTCTTGGTTAAAATCGCCTTTTAAAACGTAATTCATGCCAGCCATTTCGCTGCTCATATTACCTTCTTTATCAACGTAGCTGACATAACCATTTTTAATTTCAAACACTTTTAAAAGTACATCAAATTTGGAAGGTTCAGTAGTTGGTAGCTCAGCTGTTGTATCTGCCGATACTTTGGTGATATCCCAATTTGTTTTGCCATCTTTTAATATAATGGCATGAATGCGAGGCTCATTTAAAAACACTTTACGTACTTTAATTTGACCGCCATTGATAACACTCATAATATCTAAAGTAGCTTCAAATTCTTGCAAAGAAATTAAAGTATCGCCTTCAAATTCATTGATACCAACTATATTTAAATCCTTTATTGAAATAGTAAAATTTGGAAATGATTTAAAAATACTCAACCCAATGTCATCACTGAACTTCACTTTTGCGTTCATATTTTTATTTGCTTCTTCCGTTGCTAAAGCAACAATTTTTCCTTTAAACACAAAGGGAAGCGCTATTGCGACTAGCAATAAAAAAGTAATTACAATGGCACTGGTTTTAACTATTTTTTTCATGGTTTTTGTTTTAAAAATTACGGCTTGCGAAAATAATGCCAATCGTTCAGATTACCATTAAAAACTTAGCTGATTATTTCTTGATTGATTGGTGAATATTATTGGTTTAGTTTTTTTGAGCTAAAATAGCATAAACTATCGGAATTTTATTTCCATAATTTTCAATTCTAAACTTTCCTTTTTCAAATTCTATTGGGTTTGAAAAAATATTATAAGGAGAATAATCAAACTCATTGAATGCTAAAATGCTCAAACTGTTTTTTATAAGGGCATTTAACACTTCACTTAAACTATGGTTCCAGGTTACAGATTCTCCAGTAATATTGGCATTTCTGTCGGCATAAGTTCCAGTTTCTAATTCTATAATTGGCTCATCTAAAAAGTAATTATACTGAATGAATTTAAAATCATTGTCGTACATCCAAATTACAGGATGAAATTCTGCAAATACAAATTGACCATTTGGCTTTAAAAAATGAGAAACAATACCAGCCCATTTTGTAATATCGGGCAGCCAACAAATAGTTCCGTAACTAGTAAATACCACATCAAATTTTTTTTCTAACAGATTGGGCAAATCGTAAATATTACAACATATAAAATCCACAATTGTATTTGTTTGCGTAGCAATTTCCTTGGCTTTTTCAATGGCAATCTCCGAAAAATCAATGGCAGTTACCTTCGCTCCTAGTTTTGCCAATGAAATACTATCTTGACCAAAATGACATTGTAAATGCAAAACAGATTTCCCCTCAATATTTCCTAATAAATCTAATTCTATGGAGTTCAATGAAGTATTTCCTGCTAAAAAATTATCCATTTTATAAAAATCAGATTCAATGTGATGAGATACTTTATTGTTCCAAAGGTTTTTGTTAGTATTTAAATATTTTTCAAAATTATTCATTGTATGTTTTTAGTAAGTTGGCACAATACTAACAAATTGTGACTAATGAATTTTATAAATTAAATAAAAAGGTTTTATGTTTGATTTAATAGATTCAAATAATTTTCATGAAAAATGATGTTTTATTCTTTTTTTTAATTGGTGCAAATTCAGCTAAAGCAATTGGTTATTCAGGCTTAAACGCTGATTTAGAGTACCTATATTTAGGGGTTGTCTTATTTATTTTAGCTGTTTTATTTACTTCAAAAGCTGTAAAATGGATAAAACAAAAAATTAAGAAAGAATCAGATTCAATTCAATAAAAATATTTATTCATTCAAACTATATACTTAAAATGCTTCATTGGTCAATCAATCAAATAAAACTAGACTTAAAATATACTTGGAAAATATCTAGAAATGCAACTACATTTAAAATCAATTCAATCATTACCTGTAGCGATGAAAAACATCAAGGCCAAGGTGAAGTGGCTCCAAATATTAGGTACAATGAAACACCTGAATTAATTTTATATAGCTTTGAGCAATTTTTAAATGCTGGTGCTAATCAAATAAAAAATGCCAGTGAACTTTCAATAATTTTAAATCAAATAAATGCACCAAATTCAATGCGTTTTGGAATAGAACAAGCATATATACACTATTTGTGCGCTCAAAATAATCAAACTATTTATGAGTTTTTGAAAATAGAAAAACCTTTAAAAACACATACTTGCTATACTTTACCAATCATGGATCCTGCTGAAATTGTTTCATTTTTCAATGAAAACAATTTAAATCGATTTGCTTATTTGAAAATAAAAATAAGTGTGGATGGCGCTTTAGATGAAATAAAAACACTTGCCAATATTTACCAAAAACCAATATTAATTGATGCAAACGAAGCATGGAAAGATCCTGATGCATTGGTTAATTTTATGGACAATTTAAAGGGTTTAAATATTGCCATGATTGAACAGCCAATGCACAGCAGCATGGTGAATGAATACAAATATTTAAAGCCTCGAGCGGCATTACCTTTAATGGCTGATGAGAGTTTTTGTGCGCAGGTAGACTTTACAGAATTAAAGTTACAATTTGATGCGGTAAACATGAAGTTGATGAAGGCTGGTGGCTATTTGAACGGATTGCGACTGATTCATGAAGCGAAGAAAAATGGCATGAAAACAATGGTTGGTTGCATGGTAGAAACTACCCTTGGCATGAGCGGTGCTTATGCATTTACTGGTCTTTGTAATTATGCCGATTTAGATGGTTATATGATTATAGCCGAAGAACCTTTTGGTCTTTTAAAAGAAGAAAATGGTGAAGTGTTTTTGTTAAATTAGTAATTCATACTTTCCCGATGTGTCGGGACTTCATACTTCATAATTTATACTTCATACTTCTTACTTCTTACTTCTCAACTACTTCATACATATCCAATCTTCTGTCTTTCCAATTTAACACAGTTCCAGTATTTCTTGCACGTTCAATTGCCGCTAAATCTAAATCAGCAATTACAACAGTTTCAATGTTTGTACTAGCCTCACCCGCAACACCATCGGGAGGAAAAGCAAAATCACTTGGAGTATAAATTCCTGATTGAGCGTAGTTAATATCCATATTATCAACTGAAGGAATATTACCAACCGTTCCTGCGGTGGCTACTATCATTTGATTTTCAATGGCACGGGCTTGCGCGCACAATTTTACACGTAAATGTCCGTGTTTTTCATCCGTACTGAATGGCACAAAAAGAATTTTAGCCCCTTTATTACATGCAATTCTTGCCATTTCCGGAAATTCAACATCATAACAAACATTGATAGCCACTTTACCACAATCTGTATTAAAAACTTTTATTTCATTTCCTGGTCTTACTCCCCACCATTTTGCTTCATTGGAAGTAATATGAATTTTATATTGCTTTTCGTAAGTTCCATCACGCTTAAACAAATAGGAAATATTATACAAATTATCATTTTCAACTTGTAAATGTGTTCCTGCAATGATGTTAATATTATATTCTAAAGCCAAGCGAGAAAACAAATTTATATAGTCTTCCGTATAATCATCAAGCTTCCTGATACTGTCTTCCGGACTCATACTTTTGTACTCATGCAATGAAAGTAATTGAGTAGTAAAAAGTTCGGGGAACAGAGCAAAATCTGACTTGTAATTACTTGCTACATCGGTAAAATATTCACATTGCTGCGCAAATTGTTTAAAGGAAGTAATTTTACGTAACTCGTATTGAATACAACATATACGTACTTTCTTCATTAATACACTTCGCTCTCTAGTTTCCGCTTGATAATCCAAGTTTACCCATTCTAACAAAAGTCCGTAACCTTCGCTTTCCTTGTCTTCTGGTAAATAATCTTTAATTATTCTTTGAATGGTAAATCCATGTGCCAATTGAAAAGTAACAACTGAATCTTTAATTTTTTTATCAACTACACGTTTTATATAAGCTCTTATTCCAAATTCTTCTGAGTGTTTGTTATAATTTGGAACCCTGCCTCCTATTAAAATACGCATCAAATTTTTGTCTTCACATAAATTTCTTCGCATTTCATATAATCGTCTGCCAATTTTCAAGCCCTGGTAATCAGGATGGACCATTACTTCTATTCCATATAAAGTATCACCTTCTTCATCGTGATTTGTAATATAACCATTGTCGCAAATTTCTTTCCAAGCATGATCATCATCATATTCATCCCAACTTACCATTAAACTTGTAGCTGAACCTACTATTTTTCCTTCAAAAGTAATGATTTGCATTCCTTCTGGAAATAAATTGTACTGACTTTCCAGCATATCGTATTTCCAAGGATCGTTATCGGGAAAACATATTTTTGATAAAGCTATGATTTCATCAAAATCGCCTTTCTCTGCATTTCTTTCTATTAATTTGGGCTTTCTGCTATTACGTGTTTTCATGTAAATAATTTTTATTACCTTATCATCAATTTAAGTGAAACAATATTACTTGCACTTATAAGTCCCTGATTAAAGGCATTGCCAAGGGCATAATCTATTTGAATTTTATTTAACTTCAATCCAACTCCAATAGCCGGAGAAACATTATATGACGAACTTCCATCTATATTTTTTACTTGCTGAAAATTATTGATCCCACCTCTAATAAATACTGTTTTTTTATACCCTAATTCTGTTGCCAATCTAGGGTCTAAATTTATGTATTTTGATGAAATCAAAGTATTTCTTTGTCCATCGGTGTAGGCGTCAAAATCAATACTTCCCAAAATTGAAAACCAATTTTTAGTATATAAATAACTACCACCAACTGTTAGTTTTGGTAAAGTTAGTTCCAAAGTATTGTTCGGCAAAACATTTCCAGTGCTGATTAGCTTTTCTTTTTCTGCTCCGGTAAATGTGTAACTCCAAGCATTGAAAGTAGTTGTCACATCACGAAGAATAGCACCAAATCTGAATTTTTTAAATTTATACAAAGCACTTGCATCTAATCCAAAACCCCATGCATTGGCAAATTCGCCAATTACTCTTCTAATTATTTTAACATTTGCACCTAACTGTAAATTTTTAACCAATTTTGTTTCAGTGGCATAACTGCCAATAAAAGCGTAATCAACGGCTGAAAAGCTTGAAACTTTTGTATAATCAATTTGTCCATTACTATTTACCAAAAACAAAGTATTGGGAATATTGTCAACCCCCATTCTAATAATAGAAATGGCAGCAACTGAATGTTCGTTTAAACGAAATGCACCAGCCAAATAATCATGCGTTAAAATTCCTGCAAACTGACTGTTTCTCATTCCAATTAACTGAAATTTATCTTTCATATCGATTAATGCTGCTGGATTATAATAACCAGCTGTTACATCGCTAACATTGGATACTGATGCTCCTGCCATACCTAAGTTTCTGGCACCAACTCCCAAATTTAAAAACTCGTTGCTGTACTTTAACTGTGCAAATGAATATTGAAATACAAATAGTGTAATTAAACTAAGTCCTATTTTTCTCATTGAATATCTTTTAACTTATATGCCTTATTTTTTTAGTATTTTAAACCTCCAAATTTACATCAAAAACTTGTTTTAATTCTGCTATTATAATCAATGGGTCGTAAAAATATTTTTGTTCTATTGTATTTATAAATTCCTTTAAAAGAAACAAATCACTCATACTCATTTCAATAGTAGTAGCCTGTTTATAAACTCTTGCTATTGAAAAGACGAAACTATCATTAAAAGTATAACCAAACAAATATTTTACTTCACAAAAATGTTTAAAATTTCGCATAAATTGGTCAATATTTTTGAAAGAGTAGCGTAAAACGAATTCCTCAAGTATTTTAGTATCAATTGCATCTAAATCGCTGTAAAATGAACGACAAGCTGATGGAAAATGTTTGACTAAAAGCCTATCTATTAACATTTCAAACATGATATGTGATAAAAACCATTTTCTATTTAAAAGAGCCAATGGTTCAAAATTTTTCAATTCAAAGTTTATTATTTCACTGTATTTTTTAAAAAATAAAGATGGATGAAACAACTTATCTGCATTTAAATGCGCAATACAGCCAAATTGCAATTGCTGTTGACTGGGTTTTAGGTCTAATTGAACATCATGAAATCCTCTCGCATAATTTCGCGCAAAATCGGGTATAAATAAGGCGGAATTATAGTAATGATTGCCAGGTTTATTGTCTATATAATAATGAGAAAGGTAATTCAATGACCATTTTTTAACAAATAAAGGTAAATTACACTAAAACTAAAAACATTCGACTAATTGGAATTAGATTTAAAGAATTTATATCTGATTTTTCATGTATCTGCTTTTTGCGGCTATTTAACACAAAAGTTTTACTTGGTTATTTCTATTCGATTCTCAGCAATTAGAGATTATTTTATCAAATTTGGAAATATTTTCTATTTTAATGTTTATATATTTTTATTAATAACTATTTGTCAATTACCTACTTTACAATTGTATTTAAAAGAATAAATTACTATTTATTAAGCAATTTATTCAACCCTATTTAACTTAAAATAAGTGTTTTACATGTATAAATATATATTTCTATTAAGTAACATGCTCATACAATTGTAAACGATTTCCTTTACATTTGTTTAATCGCAAAACATTTGTAAATTTGGAGTTTTACAAATGTATTATTGTGCTGGATATCAATATGGATGAACTTAACAAACGTGTATGTGAGATAATGGATTGCTTTTGCGGTTCAAAATCTATTTTTGCAAATGAATTAGGTGTTGGCTTGCCTATTATTACCCATATAACCAATGGTAGAAACAAACCAGGAATTGACATTCTCCAGAAAATACTACTTACCTACCCCACTATTAATGCTACATGGCTAATGATAGGAAAAGGCGAAATGATAACTAGTGAAAAAGCTAAGTTAAATATTGATAATGAGTTAAATAATATAGCTGAATTAGTATTTAAACTAAACACTTTTAAAACCAATACATCCCAGGTTATTAGCTACCATAAGTTATTTATGGACGAATTAAGGCATATCAATGATTTGGATTCCATTTTACTAAATACACAAAGCGAACTAGATAAAACTCAACAAAAAATCAAGGAGGAAATTGATGTTTTAAAATCTAAAGTAAAACAGTAAATGATAAAATACAATAGTCTCTTTATCTATTTAATATGCTATAATTATTTGTAAATAAATCCGAATATTTTACCTGAACATATTTTACAAAAACAATGTTTATTTTGAATTTATTTAAAACGGCATACTATTTATAAAAATAACATTAAAGAACTTTCCTCCTATTTTGCTTGAATATATTTTCATGAAAATATATTTCCGTAATTGAAATAAAAATTACCGAAACTTTTATCTGATTAGGAATGTTAGTTGTATGTTTGCCAACCATAACAAAAAGACTAAATAAAATGAATATGACTGATAAAACCGAATTTTTAAACGTATACGCTGAACAAACTCCTAATCCAGAAACGATGAAGTTTGTTTTCAATAAAATGATATTACCTGATGAGGCAGAAGATTACCCAATCAAAGAGAAAGCAAATGCATCGCCATTAGCAAAAAGTTTGTTTGAATTCAGCTTTGTTAATGGTGTTTTTATCATGAATAATTTTGTTACCATTACTAGGTCTGTTGGCTCAGAATGGCACGAAATTATGCCTATAGTAAAAGAATTTTTAAAAGCTTATGTTGAAGCTGACGAACCTATTTCATACAAAACCGATAAATCAAATATTGAAGGATCAGATAATATAATTATTGCACAAATTCTTGATATATTAGATACTTATATAAAGCCAGCAGTAGAAAATGATGGTGGTTTGATTTCATTCAAATCATTTAACGAAGAAACTGGCCTAGTTACGGTTGAACTAAAAGGTTCTTGCAGTGGATGCCCGTCATCAACCGTAACATTAAAAAAGGGAATTGAAGGTTTGCTAACCCGCATGGTTCCTCAGGTTAAAGAAGTTGTAGCAGAAAGTTTGTAACAATATAAATTAACTATAAAAAAGCTAATTCAATGCTGAGTCAGCTTTTTTTTATGCTATAATTTCAATCTGTAAGTTCTATGTACTTTGGTAGTTTTAGCACCTAATTTTTCAAATAATCCATGCATTTTCGGATTAAAATCACCAATCCAACCTAACTCAGAAGTATTGATTTTAGGATACTTTAAAAGTGCCTCATATAAACTAATTATCATTCCAGTTTCAATACCTTTTTCTTGATATTCAGGAATTACCCCAAACACTTCTCCCCTAATTCTATTTACTTTCCCGAAGTTTTTATAATATAAAAATTTTAACATGGCTAACCAATTCATTTTACCATTTAGTTCTTTAAAAATTTGGTTTACATCTATCACACTCACATAAAAACCAATTGGTTTTCCTTTAGCATAAGCAAACCAAATTGCTTCTTCTAAAATTATTGGCTTCAATTCTAACATTTCTGCCATGATACGTTCTTTGGTCATTGGAACAAAATCTTCGCGATGCGCCCATGCTTTATTATAAATTTCAACAAAGTCAAGACCAAAACGTTCTAATTCATTCATTTTAAAATGCTCAAAACTATAATCAGGATTTTGCATTACCCTAGCTGATAGTTTCTTAAATCGTTCCATGTCAAAATTAACATAATTAATTTCACTTGTAGTTTGCTCGGTATGTTGTTTAAAACCAAAAACTAAAAAGTGTTTTTCATAATACTCCCAATTGAAATTTTCTTTATAAGATGGATTTTTATAACCTGCAACCATTAAACCCCAAAAAGCATTTTTTTCACCAAAATTAATTGGCCCATTTACCACATTTATTCCTTCAGACTTCAACCAATTTGATGCAGTATTAAATAACAATTTTGAGGCATTTAAATCATCAACACATTCATAAAAACCTAGTCCACCAATACGTTCTTTATCTTTAAATTGAGTAGTATCGTAAAAAGCTGCAATCCTTCCAATTGCATACCCTTGCTCGTTATATAAAATCCACTGCTTGGCTTTACCTGTTTTAAAATGGATATTTTCATTGGCATCAAAAACTTTTTTTATGTCTTTATCCAATGGACAAATCCAATCATTATTTCCTTTATAAATAATGCGATGTACATTGATAAATTCTTTTAATAAAGCTGGAGTTTTAACTTCTTGTATTTTCATTTATTTGATGCTATAAAAAGATAAACCTATTACTTTTTGGGCAATAGGTTTACGTTTAAATTGTTTCTGATATTTGTATATAAATTAAAGTCTTTTAAACAAAGCCTCAATCGTTTCAATGCTTACTTTTTCTTTCCAATCAGTTCCAATGGCATGATTCCACATATGTGGCAAGTTATATGCTACATGTGCCATTGCAGTTATATCCGCGTCACTCCAATTTTTACTTAAACCTTGAGGTAATATAATATTATGTTTGGCAAGCATGGTATTGAATTCTGCTACACCTTCAGGATAGTAATCAGCTAAATGTTGAAATGCTAAGCAATTTGCATAGCAATGTTTTTCACCAAATATTTTACTTAAGCCATAACTCATTGCATGACAAACTCCTACCTCACTATAAGTTAAACTAAGTCCACCCATTAACGAGGCTACCATTAATTTATCATCATTTTCTGGACTTTGTCCAGCAGTTTCACTTAAATAAATATCCTTACAAAGTTTTAAACTTTGTTCGCCATAAGCCATGCTGTATGCATTGTTTAAAATACCATCTCGACTTTCAATGCAATGAATAAAAGTATCCATTCCGGTATAAAACCATTTGTCTACAGGAACAGTCGCAGTGAGCTCAGAGTCTAGTATTACTTGATCGAAGATGGTCCATTCACATTTCAAACCTAACTTTTTTTCTGGTCCAGTAAGAACAGCAGTCATAGAACATTCAGCGCCAGTTCCTGAAATTGTTGGCACACCAACATGGTAAACGCCCGGCTTTTTTATCAAGTTTAAGCCTTGGTAATTCTGCGATGGCCCTTCATTGCAAAGCATCAAAGCAAGAGCTTTAGCAATATCCATAATACTGCCGCCACCAATTCCAATTACGCCACTTGGCAAACCTTTTCCTGCTAAAATTTCATCACGTAATTGATCAATTTGTTCTGTGGTTGGTTCATGAGGATCTACGTCAATAAAATAAACCGTATCTTCTGGTTGATTTTGTAATTGATTTTCTAAATCTTTTCCTTTAAAAAAATGATCAACTATATAAACAAAATATTTGTTGTTTTCGCTACGCTTTGGCGCAATAATTTCAGCCAATTGACCAAAACTTCCACGTCCAAAAACGGTTTTTTCTATGCTTTTAAAATTTTTATGCATTGTGTTTTATTATTTACCACAGATGACAAAGATTTTGATTTCAACTATGGCACCTGTTTCTGTTTTTTATGCTGTTTGTGCTAATACAGCCTTGATTGACATGCTCATTTTAGCCACTAAATCTTTCAACTCTTCGTCTGTCCAAGTAGCTTTAATTCCAAATGAAATTAAACGACCAACAGTTTCTTGCGTTTTAGGTAATTCCAAATTACTATAATCCTGAGGTGCACCTAATAACTGAACATTTGTTCTTGCCGCTACTTTACCATCTTTTATATGATTCCATTGATTGATAAAATGGTACATGTTGGTAAACCAATAATTGAAACCAGCCACACCATTTTTATTAAATTCATCTACCGTTTTCATGGCAGCTTCGGTGTTTGGAAGTAACATATTTAGGAAAGTAGCTGAATCGCCATCAGCATCAGGAATAGTTGCAAAACTAACACCAGCAATTTTTCCTAACTCCGCCATCATAAATTTTTTATGTTTATTATTAATTTCACGTATCATTGGAACTCTGCGAGTTTGAGCCAAACCAACAGCAGCATGTAATTCAGAAATTCTATAATTAAATCCTACAACTGGATGGTTTTCCATGCCACGATTATTGCCTTGATGGTCGTGTCCGTGGTCAGCGTAACTATCAGCTAATTTATAAGCAGCTTCATCGTTAGTTACCATTACACCTCCTTCACCAGCTGTTGCAATTTTAAAAAAATCGAAACTATAACAACCAGTTTTTCCGTATAATCCAGTAGAAATTCCTTTGTAACTAGCAGCCATTGCTTGTCCTGCATCTTCAATCAAAACAATATTATGCTCCTTAATCACTTGCATGATTTCGTCCATTTGCGCCATTTGTCCGCACATATGAACCAACATTACCGCTTTAGTTTTGGGTGTAATTGCTTTCCTAATTCCTTCCGCGCTTAAACATAAAGTTTCATCTATTTCAGCAAAAACAGGTAATGCACCAGCAAAAATTACTGCTTCTACTGAAGCAATATAAGTAAATGGAGGAACAATTACTTCATCGCCAGCACCAATGCCAGCGGCTGCTAAAGCACAACTTACGGCAGTACTTCCACTACTTACAGCATGCGCATATTTTGCACCAACTAATTTGGCAACTTCCGCTTCAAACTCACGTGCTTTCCAAATATTATTTCTTTGTGCATCGTGATTGTATCTAAAAAGAATGCCTGTATCTAGCACATCATTTATTTCTTTGCGCTCTTCTGCGCCAAAATATTCGTTTCCTGCCATGATTATAAATATTATTTATTGTTTAAATTTATTGTACAAATATAATTTTTGTGCTGATTAAATAAAAGATGAATTTTAAAACATTTGTACCAAATTTAATACATAAAAAATCCCTAATTGATTCAATCAAATAGGGATTTATATTTATATAAACTCAGTACTTACAAACCAAATTTTCCTCTTAATTTTTCTACTTCTGCTACACGCGCAATAGATACTGCGTAAGCTGCAATTCTCATTGGAATATTATATTTCAAAGATGCTGCATAAACACCTTCAAAAGCTGTTTTCATTACTCTATCAGCTCTACGGTAAACGCGTTCTTCTGTCCAGTAATATCCTAAACGATTTTGAACCCATTCAAAATAACTTACGGTAACACCACCAGCATTTGCCAAAATATCAGGAACAACCATGATACCTTTTTCATTTAAAATATGATCAGCACTTGCGCTTGTAGGTCCGTTAGCACCTTCCACTATAATTTTAGCTTTAATTCTTGAAGCGTTTTCTTCGGTAATTTGATCTTCCATTGCTGCAGGCACTAAAACCGTTACGTCTAATTCTAACAATTCAGCATTGGTAATTTTACCTAATTTATAACCTTCTAATGTTCCGTTATTGCTATCGCGATAAGCAATGGCTTCTTCTATATTTATTCCTTCAGCACTGTAATAAGCTCCACTTACATCACTAATAGCCACAATTTTTAAACCTTGCTGAGCTATTAATTTTGCACTAATAGAACCAACATTACCAAAACCTTGAACAGCACAAGTAGCTCCAATTGGATTGATACCTAATTTGCTTAAAGCAGCTCTGGTTGAAACCATTACACCTCTACCTGTTGCTTCTACGCGGCCTAAAGAACCACCTAAAACAATTGGTTTTCCGGTAACAACAGCTGGAGAAGAACGACCTACTAATTTTGAATACTCATCCATGATCCAAGCCATTTCTTGCGGGCCAGTTCCCATATCAGGAGCAGGAATATCTTTATCAGGACCAAATACATCTACCATCATATCAGTATAAGAACGAGTTAATCTTTCTAACTCACCTTTACTCATACTTTTTGGATCGCATTTAATACCACCTTTTCCACCACCATAAGGAATTCCAACAACCGCACATTTCCATGTCATCCATGCTGCTAAAGCTTTTACTTCATCTAAATGTACATCCATGCTGTAACGAATTCCACCTTTACTCGGACCTAAGTTTGCATTGTGAACTACTCTAAAACCTTCAAATACTTTCACTTTGCCGTCATCCATGGTAACAGGAATATTTACTATCACTGTTTTTTGTGGAGCAATTAATACGTTGTAATCACTTTCGTCAAGTCCTATAATTTTAGCTGCTTGATCAAATCTTTGTTTCATAGACTCAAATGGGTTTTCTGAGCCATGCTTAATCACGTTATCTCTTTGTGACATGTTTTTTTGTTTTTTAAATTTTATAAAATAATAGTCCGACAAACCTAAACATTTTTGATAAAAATGCTAATAAATATGATTCACTTATCCACTTGAATGATGTTAGTTGTTATACTTTAGTTAATGCGCTGAAGCCCAAAATATACAAGTTATTTAGGTTATATTAATTATGAGATTCTGCTCATTAATTCTTGCGCAGTATGTGTAATAATCACTTTTTTTGACTCCTCTATATTCACTTTGGATAAGTGTTCATAAGCTAATTTTAAGTATATTTCTTTTTTGCCTTCTGCAAATTCTTGTATTTTATACTTGTTATAAAGTGATAAAATTACTATTATTTTTTCATTATCATTTTGGTTTTTCATTGCTTTTTCAAGCAATAATTGATCATCTTTATGAACCGAATCAATTAATTCTATTAATAACAATGTTTTTTTATTAGCAATTATATCACCGCCAACTTGCTTACCAGTAATACTTCCATCACCAAAACTATCTAATATATCATCTTGAATTTGAAATGCTAAACCTATATTTATTCCAAAGTCGTATATATGCTTTGCATCTTCCTTATTTGCACCACCAATGATTGCACCTATTTTAAGCGAACAACCTAATAAAACTGCAGTTTTTAGCTTTATCATTTCTAAATATTCTTCATGAGAAACACTTTTTTGGGTTTCAAAATTCATATCTATTTGCTGACCTTCACAAACTTCAACAGCTGTATTATTAAACACATTCAATAATTCTCTGATATCAACATCATTGGTTTTGCAAAGCAATTGCGTTGCTTTTATCATCATTAAATCGCCACTTAAAATGGCAATTGGCATGTTCCATTTTTTATAAATAGTTTCCTTTCCTCTACGCAAAGGAGCATTATCCATGATATCATCATGAACTAAGGAAAAGTTATGAAATACCTCAATGGCATGGGCAGCATGTAAAGCTTTTGCAACATTTTCCTCAAATAAATTGCAAGCCATGAGCGATAAAATTGGTCTTAATCGTTTGCCTCCTAATTGCATCATATAGCTGATTGGCTCATATAATTCTTTAGGGTTTTTACCATATTCAGCCTCATTGATATGGCTGGTAAATAATTCAAATAGTTGTTGGTATGTTTTCATTTTAAGACTTCAAACTTATGTTTTTTTTGTTTAATTTTTAAACAGAGTTTGATTTCTTAGTTTTCGGAAATTTAAAAGATTTAGTTAGCAGCTTTTATAATATATATTGAGTTTAGAAGTATCATATTTGGATCCATAAATGTCTGCAAGTAATTAAAAAAAATGTTTAGTAAACATTAAAGCTGTATATTCAACAAGCCTTTTATTATTCTAATCTTTATAACTAAAGTTCTTACAAATTACTTTTGCATTTATTAGCTCACTCTTTATTCTAAAATTTTAACTTCATCAATATCATTTTATTCTTCAATTTCATTGATATATTTAATTTCTTCTGCCAATTGCTTTTCAAATTTATTATGAATAAAAAGTATCAAAAGTCCAAATAAAATAGCTGACACAATTAATATAGTATTGATAATTCCACTCACAGAAAAAGAAATTCGAATCAATATTGTCGAAATAATAAACCCTGAGTTTCGTATGACTTTATGAAATTCGTCTGTATGGAAAAATGAAAATAATAATAATATTACATCAGCAATAATCAATATATTGAAGAATTGTTCAAAGAAAATATTATTGATATTCTTGAAAGAAACAGCATTGTTTTCAATTGGTTGAAAAATACTTATAGTCCAATTTAAGAATGAATACAATGCAATAAATAATAGTACAGGAACCAATGCTGTGGCTATCCATTTTTTTGCGTTTATAAATTTGGAAATACTTGAATTGTGATTTTCACTATTTTTAATAGTTCTATATAATTTGTTTCGTTGAATATGAAACAAATAAATTAAAAAGAATAATAAGACAGATGCTACTAGATCATATGTAAACTGTAAATCATTATTAATATTAAACCAATTAGTTGAAAGTGATATACCTGAAAGGTCTTTGAATAATCATCTTATTATAATGAGCGCAATAATTTCATATTGCTTTGAGATATAAGTAGAAGTTGATTTTGGCAGGTAATAAATTAAAAGGTATACCTCATAAACCAATATAAAAGAAAAAGGGGTATAAATAGCCGCGATGGGATCTTTTAATAAGTTTGATTGTTCACTTATAGATATGATATTAAAATGAATCAATGCAATAATTAATAAGTGAATTATATAACTAATTAAAGCAATCCATAAAATCACCTGTTCACTCCTTTCTTTAGTTTTTTTTGAAAGAAGTTTTAAATAAAGTTTTTTTAAAAGCTTAGATAAATCCATATTTATTTCTTTAATTAAATAATTTTTTTTATGCTGATTTTTGATTTAATAATTTCAACTAAATCATAAATCTACCCACTTTAAAAATTTTGTTTTAAATTATTTTCTAAATTATTAGTTAAAATAGCAATTAAATCTAATAAACAAACATTTTTAAAAGTTGTTTTTTTATATACAACATTGTCAAATAAAAATATTTTTTTTAATTAAATTGCCATTTAATGGAGTTTATATCTTTTTTTAGCTCATTTTCATCCTGCAAATGAAAGTGATGATTAAAATTCAGCTGATTATTCATTCTTTTAAAAATGTATAATTATGATTTAACTAATACCATTTGAATTATTATATAAATTTGATATAATTAATCGTGAGTTAATAAATCAACTTGCATGATTACCGCGAGTATTGAATAAATGATTTTTTACAATATTAAATTCATAACATAATATATAATTTTCAATTAAAAAAATCACTTACCTTTACCCCCTTTAACCAGACCAATAATTGATTGTAGTTAACACACAACCATTCGCTTTAGTTTATACTCTTGTAAACCATTTTCACTTGGGCTTTATATTGGAACCTCATATCGTTCAAATAAATAGTCTGGGTAAATACTCGCTTACACACCAACGAGTTTTTACTAAAACTGCTGATTATTTTTCGAAATGTATTCAAGAAAAAGATCATGAAATAATTGCTTTGTTAGATGAATTAGATGACGATTATTTATTTAAAAAATTTCATACTGATTCTAAAAAGAAAATTCGAACAGCCGAATTTATAAGTAGAATAAAAGAATCTGCTTATGAAGAAAAAGTAAAGACTTTTATAGAAGAGCGAATGATAAAAGCACTTAATTTATTGAAAGGAAAGACTATTTATAAAACTGGAAACGATAATAATCCAACTTCCATGAAAATTAATGTTTCCAATGAAAAAGCTTCGGTGTTGTTTCATTTTAAACGTGATGCAGAAGGAACCAGGTATTTTCCAACCATTAAGTTCAAAGGTGTTCGAGTAGAATTTATGTTTAAAAATGCGGAGATCATTTCGTATAATCCTGCTTGGATGCTTTTAGGAAATGATTTATTTGATTTTGAGAAGGACGTAGATGGAAAAAAATTATTTCCTTTTTTAAATAAGCGATTCATACAAATCAATAAATCATCGGAAGATACTTATTTTAATAAATTTGTATACCAATTAATTGAAAAATATAATGTTTTTGCAGAAGGTTTTGAAATAAACACCAAACAGCCAGAAGGCAAAGCAATTCTTACCATGCAGCAAGTGATTGGAAACGATATTGCTTTAAAATTTTCTTTTATATACGATGGCGCAGCTTTTGATTATGATTCGCTGAACAAAATTTCTGTGGTAGTAAAAAAAGAAAATGATCATTATACTTTTACAAGGACCAAAAGAAACATAGAATTTGAAGCTAATAAGTTTTTGACTATCAATAAATTGGGTTTAAAACAATTCAATGGTCCTTATTTTACATTAAAAAACCAAAAATCAAAAATCATTTCTAACCTTATTTCATTAAGTGATGAAGGTACCAATAAGTTTGATTTTTTAGAGTGGCTCAATGAACATCATGCCGATTTTAAAAAAGCGGGTATTGAAATAAAACAAGACAAAAACACCTATTTTATTGGCGCTCGCGAAATGAAATTGGAAATTAATGAGCAAAAAGATTGGTTTGATATTCAAGCTGTTGTTCATTTTGGTGAGTTTAAAATTCCATTTATTGCTCTGCGAAATTACTTACTAAAAGGCATTAGAGAATTTGTATTGCCAAATGGCATGATTGCAATTATTCCATTAGAATGGTTTGGCGATTTGAGTGGATTGCTAGAATTTAGCACCAATGAAGAGGAAATAAAAATAGAAAAACAACACATAGGTTTATTAGATGAAATAGTAAATAATGGTGGTAAATATTTGCGTTTAAGTGATAAAATAGAACGACTTAAAAATTATGGGCAGGTAAAAGAAGCTCCTATTCCTTTGAACTTTAACGGAATACTTCGCCCATATCAGCAAGCTGGATTCGATTGGTTTTATTTTTTAAAAGAAAATCAATTTGGCGGCTGCCTAGCCGATGATATGGGATTAGGTAAAACAATTCAAACATTGGCATTGATTCAAAAAGAGCGTGAATTATTTCAAGCTTATGAATTGCAAAGCAAAGCAGAAAAAGCAACTGTAAAAGTTATTAAAAATAATACCATACCATTGGTTAAAAATTCAGTTATTACTGATGCTTCGGGGCAAATTGATTTATTTAAAAGTGATTTTGTTCAAGACATATTGCCAAATACTGCTACAGAAAAAACTATTCAAAATACTGAATTGATAGCAAACAGCTTGAATCAAAATTTTATTCGAACCAGTTTAATCATTGTTCCAAATTCCTTAGTTTTTAACTGGCAAAACGAAGCTAAAAAGTTTACGTCAAATCTTAAAATATTAATTTATACGGGCACTCAACGGATAAAAAACACTCAATATTTTAATAATTACGACTTAATAATTACTACATATGGCACTGCCAGGGTTGATATAGATATTTTAAAACAACACCAATTTAATTATATTATTTTAGATGAAAGTCAGTCTATAAAAAATGCCGGTTCTCAATCGTCAAAAGCAGTAAGACTGCTGCGTTCAAATTATAAATTAGTGCTAACAGGAACGCCAATAGAAAATGGGGTGCAAGAACTTTGGAGTCAGTTATCATTCGTAAACCCTGGACTTTTAGGTAATTTAAATTCTTTCAATGAACGATTTGTAACGCCTATAGAAAAAGGAAAAGATGAGTTTAAAATGCAACAATTAAAAGCAATAATTAAACCATTTGTTTTACGAAGAACCAAAGACCAGGTGGCGAAAGATTTACCTGAAAAAACAGAACAAATCATTTATTGCCAAATGACGGATGAACAAGCTGAAGCATATGAAACTACTAAATCATATTACAGAAACGAGATTTTAAAATCAGTTTCAGAAATTGGAGTAAGTCGCTCGCACTTCACGTTATTAAAAGGATTAACAAGATTGCGCCAAATAGCCAATCATCCAATTTTGGCTAATAAAGACTATGAATTTGGAAGTGGAAAATTTGATGAAGTTATAGCCAGAGCCAACACTGCAAAAGCAGAAGGACATAAAGTTTTGATGTTTTCGCAGTTTGTAAAACAGTTGGACATTTACCGAAATAATTTTGACTTAAACAAACATTCGTATAGTTATTTGGATGGCAGCATGACCAATATAGAAAGGCAAAATGCAGTTGCAAATTTTCAAACAAAAGAAAATTTACCTTTCTTTTTGATTTCTTTAAAAGCGGGTGGATTGGGCTTAAACTTAACCAATGCTGATTATGTTTTTTTGATTGATCCTTGGTGGAATCCGGCCATAGAACGTCAGGCGGTAGATAGAACGCATAGAATTGGGCAAACCAAATCTGTATTTATTTATAAATTCATTACCAAAGATACAGTTGAAGAAAAAATCATAGCCTTGCAAAACAAAAAGAAACTATTGGCCGATAATATCATTACTACCGAAGAAAGTTTTATCAAAACAATTGACGTAGATGAAATAATTGACTTGTTGACTTAGTGGTTTAGTTGATAGGTAAAAAAAATCATTCAAAATTTTGTCACCCTGAGCGTAGTCGAAGGGCAACATTTCTAAAGTCCTCTCCTATTTAATTCCTGCTGATATCTTCTCGCATTTACTTGATGTTTAGAAAATGTTTCAGCAAAATTATGGTAACCGCTAAAGTCTTCTTTGGCACAAAAATAAATGTAATTATGTAATGGCGCATTTAACACAGCATCAATAGCAGTGGGCGATGCCAAGCGTATTGGTCCTGGAGGCAATCCAATATTTAAGTAGGTATTATAAGGCGATTGCAAAGCTGTATGAATACTTAAAACACGTTTAATACTGGTATCGTTTAGCGCAAAAAGAACAGTAGGATCCGCTTGCAATGGCATTCCAATTTTCATACGATTCATGTATGTTCTTGCAACTATTGGCATTTCATCGGGTTGGTTGGTTTCACTCATAACAATGGATGCCAAAATAGTCACTTCTTGTGGTGTCATTTTCAATAAAATACTTTTGGTAGTTCTAATACTGTTCCAAAATAAATTGTATTCTTTTTGCATGCGCTCAACCAATTTTTTACCCGAAATATTCCAATAAACATTATAAGTATTAGGTACGAATAAGTTGATAATATTATTGCTATCCATTTTAACAGCATTTAAGGTTGATGTATCATTCATTAAATTAATTAATTCTGTACTATCTAACTCTAATTGACTAGAAAGTGTTAAGGCTAAATTCTCTTTCCGTCTAGCATATTTTATAATTAAATTCAATGGTTCTTGCCTACCCGATTTAAGGAGTTTAATTAACGCAATATTGCTCATTCCTTCTGTTATTTTATACCTGCCAGCTTTCAAGTTATCAGTTAGGTTTATTAATTTTGCAATTCTTTCAAACGACTGTACATTTATTAAAATATTATCGTTTTGTAAATTATATAGCAGTCGATCTATACTTTTGTTTGATTTGATATATATATATATTGGATTATTTGGACTGCTATTTACATTGTTTGAAAATAAATCGGCAGAAATTTTGTAGACTGCTAAAAGCAGTAAAAGTCCTATAATTATACTTATATGACGCCAACTTATGGTTTGATTTCTCATTAATTATCTAGAATTGAATGGCACAATAAAAACATTTGATTTGAAATTATCAATTCAATAAGGTTATTTGCCGAAATATTTTTCAGTATTAATGATTGAAATCACCTAGTTTAGTTTATTAAAAAAAGCTAATTTCCAACAATATAAAAAGTAAAATGATAGTAATTACAGGTGCAGAAGGATTTATTGGTTCATGTTTGGTAGCAAAATTAAACCAATTAAATTATAACGATTTGGTTTTGGTAGATGATTTTGATAATTGCCCAAATAGAAATATGAACTTAATTGGCAAGAAATTTACATCCAAAATTGAAAGGAGAAACTTTTTTGAATGGTTAAAAATAAATGCCAATCAAGTTCAAATTATTTTTCATATAGGAGCAAGAACAGACACTACTGAAACTGATGAAAAAATTTTTAAAGAATTAAATTATGATTTCAGCATTGCTCTTTGGAATATTTGTGTGAATGAAGGAATTCCATTGATTTATGCATCGAGCGCAGCTACCTATGGCGATGGTGAAAACGGGTATGATGACGATGAAAGTAAATTGGATTTATTACAACCATTAAATCCTTATGGAAAATCGAAAAACGACTTTGATAAATGGGCAGTAAAACAAGAAAAACAACCCTATTTTTGGGCTGGTTTAAAGTTTTTTAATGTTTTTGGACCTAATGAATACCATAAAGGCCGAATGGCATCTGTTATTTTACATTCATTCTATCAAATTAAGGAATTTGGAAAAGTAAAGCTTTTTAAATCGCATAAAGTTGAATATGCAGACGGTGAGCAAATGCGAGATTTTATATATGTAAAAGATTTATGTGATGTTTGTGTATTTTTATTAGAAAACAGAAAAAAAAGTGGTATCTATAATTTAGGAACAGGGCAAGCTAGAACATGGAACGATTTAGCAAATGCAATTTTCAAAGCAATGGATTTGACTTCAAATATTGAATACATAGACATCCCTGAAGATATAAGAGGCAAATATCAATATTATACTGGGGCAGACATGAATAAGCTAAGAAGCATTGGTTATAACAAAGAATTTACTAACTTAGAAAATGCGGTAAATGATTATGTAAATAATTATTTGGTTGCCAATAAATACGAGTAAAGACGTTGCATTCAACGTCTTTACAATTAATCATATAAAAATCAAAATTATAAACCGTGTTTAAAGATAAAAAATTACTTAAATACATTGTTCAATTTCTAATTTCGATTCTGTTATTACAACTTTCGTTTTTGGCAGAACAACGATTTTTGAAAAACACACCACAACAGCAGCAAGATACTTATTTAAGCTTACAGGAAACCATTAGAAACAAAGAGCTTTCATTGGTTAAAAACTATCAAAAGTTACTTAAAGATACAGCTAATTATGAAAAAAATTGGTTGAACATTAATGAAATAGCTAAAAAAGAAAATTGTGCTATTCAAATATTTAAAAACGATACATTATATACTTGGACAAGTAATTTAATTAATGGGCAGAAGTTTGGAAATAAATTTAAAGACGGAATAAGTTTCATTGTAAATAACAATGGTTCATACCTGGCTTACAGCAAAATAAGTGGTGGTTTTCAGTTTGTAATATTTTATAATATTTACGAAAGTTATAATTATAAAAACCAATATTTAAATAATAAATTCAATGATGAATTAGCCTTTTTAAACAATGGAATTATTAGTCCGCAACCTTTAAATGGTTTTTCCGACATTAAAGATATTTCGGATAAATATTTGTTTTCAGTTGAAATTTTCAGCAAAAACTACTTGGATAATTTATGGCTTATTCTACTTTCCGTTTTTGCCATTATATATTTTTGTATCAGGTTACATTTGCTTTGCAATCATTTATTGTATTTGAATATTGCATTTGGAACATTTTTTTTCTTATTTGTACTTTTTATAGTAAAAAAAATATTGCTATTTTATCAGCTCCCATCCTATTTATATAAACTTCCATTATTTAGTCCAATAATTTATGCAACAAACGATTTTGTGCCTTCACTTGGAGATTTTTTAATAGTAGCATTGATTTCAATTTGGTTTGTAATACTCATAGACTCTAAAAGAATTTTAAACATCAAAGAAAACAGTATATATATTAAATACACCAAACTTTTTTTCTATGTATTGCTTACCATTATATCAATAGATTCAGGTATTGATAGTATTAAAAGTTTAGTATTTGATTCTCAAATTTCATTCAGTTTAAAGAATGTATATTTGCTTAGTCAGTTTAGTTTTTATGGCTTATTTATAGCAGTATTACTATTAGGAGTAATACATATTTGTGTTAAAAACTGTTATTTATTTATTTCAAAAAATAAATTTAATAATTGGGTGCTTGCTGCAATAATTTTATTTATATATTTAATTATTCATCCTTTAATTATCCAATATATTTTTGACAGGAAACACATTTATTTTTTAGGATCTTCATGTTTAATTTTGGTTTTTGTTGCTTTCAATTATTTTGTTTCAAAAGCCAATAGATTCCAACATTATTTTATTTTAGTAATACTCATATCGTTTGCTACAAGTTATTCAATTAATTATTTTTCCGATTTAAAAGACATTGAAAACAGGCAGCTTTATGCTAGCAAATTAATTTCGCAAAACGATATAAATACCGAGTACTTTTTACGTGATATTGAGAAGAAAATATTAGTTGACAAGCAATTAAAATATTACTTTTTAAATGAAATGGCCTCTAAGTCGCAATTCAAGAAAAGCATGCAACAGCTTTACTTTACAGGCTATTTGAGCAAATATGAAGTAATTATTTACGATTATGATTCAATGGGAAATCATTTGAATGAAAGAAACAATATTTCCTTTAATCAATTGAATGAAATCTATCAAAATCAATCCATAGAAACCATTGATAAATATTTCAAATATTTAAAAACAAGTAGTTTTTTAAAAGGATATTTATCAAGGTTTTTAGTAAAAAATGGTCGTATTAATTTGGGTTATGTATTTATTCAATTGCAACCAAAACTAATACAAGACGAGAACAGATTTGAAGAATTACAATTAGAAGGAACAAGCAATACCATTGGTTTTAAAAAGTTTGATTACAGTTATGCTATATACAAAAACAAAGCATTAATTAGTCAAAGTGGTAACTATCCATACAGAACAATTAATAGTAAAACTACCGAACAAGAAATTTTTACCAATTATATTGAAAACGAATTTGAGCATTTAGAATATAAAAACGACAATCAATTAACGGTAATTGTAAGTAAAAAACATGAAGCATTTTACGAACCTTTGGGTTTGTTTTCATTGGTATTTACTTTTTTTACTTTATTGCTTATTTTTTCATTAACGCTTTACACATTAGTAAATTCAAGGCTCTTAAAAGAATATAAATTATTAAGAACAAGAACATATCGATTTCTAAAACATTATATTAATCGTTTTTTATTTATTAAAGATCCTGATGTAGTTTTGATTAGAACCAGAATTCAGGTTTCAATTATTTTAATTGTTTTTATTACATTAAGTATAACTGCTTATGTTACCATTAGTTTTATTCAATCGGAATATAATAGCAAGCAAAATGAAAAATTAAGTAGAAAAATTAGAAGCGTTGTAAATACTTTACAAGGAGAAGCATCTGATTATATTGTTAAAAACAAACAAATTGAAACCAAAGCTTATATTAATCAATTAGCCGATTTTTACAACACTGATATTAGTATTTATAATTTAAACGGAAGGCTTGTTGCAAGTAGTATTAGTAAGGTTTTTGATGAAGGTGTAATTTCTGATTTGATAAATCCTACTGCATTTTATCATTTAAATAAATTGAAAGAATCGCAGTTTAGCCAATCGGAACAAATTGCCGATTTCAGTTATTTGGCAGCTTATGTTCCAATTTATAAAAACGAAAACGATTTGATAGGCTATGCTCAGCTTCCATATTTTAGTAAACGTGCTGATTTATTAAGTGAAATTTCGAGCATTGTTGTAGGATTTATTAATTTGTATGCTTTGCTATTTATAATAATTGGAATCATTGCTTATATTATTTCACATAATATTTCATATCCACTTATATTGATTCAACGCCAGTTAAGTACCACCAATTTAGGAAAGAAAAATGAACCCATTTTATGGAACAGAAAAGATGAAATCGGAGAACTTGTAAAGCAATATAATTTAATGATTGACAAGTTAGAGGAAAGCGCCATTAAACTAGCGCAAAGTGAACGTGAGGGTGCTTGGCGAGACATTGCAAGGCAAATAGCTCACGAAATAAAAAATCCATTGACTCCAATGAAGCTAAGTGTGCAGCATTTGCAGCGTGCCTGGAATGATAAGCATCCAAAATTAGAAGAAACTTTTAATAAGGTAAGCAAAACTATCATTACTCAAATAGATGTTTTAAATGACTTAGCAAGCGAGTTTAGTAATTATGCTAAAATGCCAACTCCTGAGTTTAATAATATTCATTTATTAACAGCAATTCAACCTGTTATTGACTTAAATCAAAACGATGAGAATATTAAAATAAACAATCAGATTACTAACGAAATCTATGTATATTTTGACCCTAATTATTTAAATAGAACTTTTATTAATTTAATAAAAAATGCAATCCAAGCCATTCCAGAAGATTTCAAAGGATTGATAGATATTAGTGCAATTATTGAAAATGATTTTGTTAAAATCAAAATCAGTGATAATGGAAAAGGTATTAGTACAATTGATGCAGCTAAGATTTTTACACCTTATTTTAGTACTAAAATACATGGAATGGGCTTAGGATTACCCATGGTAAAAAATATGATTGAAGCTGCAGGTGGTAAAATTAACTTTACCAGTACCGAAAATGTAGGAACTATTTTTGAAGTTATTTTGCCAATTGGAAAAGCTGAATAAATAAATTTGATAGAATACTTCAATTAAAAATAAAAAAGCCTATAATAATAAATTCCATGCTTTATTATTTATAAAAATCTATTATTAGTTTGTTCATTCATTACCCAGCAAAAATTAGATTTTCCAAAAATTTTATATCGGTGTTTTGCAATATATTTATATATAAAATTGCTTATAAATTTTGGAATAAAGCTTAAAACTCCAGCAGCTTTGTATGGCCATTTAAGTTTGTTTGTAATTTTAAATGCAGCTTCTGACTCTATATAAAATTGATTGTTTTCAAAAACAATGACTGAATCAATTCCACTTGAAAAGAATTGTTTTTCTTTAAAAAATTTTGCTGCAAATTCACTTTGTAAACTACAAAATTTGTAATGAGAATTAGCTTCATGTTTGATTACAAATTGTACAAACCCATTGCAAAGATTACAAACACCATCAAAAAAAACAATTGATTGCTGTTGGATCATTTATTTGTTATTCACTAAATCTTTATTGAAACTAACCGGAGAAAAATAGTATAACATCAATACTCTTGAATAACGATAAGTAAAAGGAATGGATGAAAACATGGCTAAAAAAATTGGAATAATATAACCCCAAAAACCAGCATTATGCTTACTTAAAATAAAAACCAAAGCGCCAACTATTAACATCATTCCCGTGGTAATTCCATAACTAACATACATGGCTCCCCAGAAAAATCCAGGTTCTACTTCAAATGTTAACCCGCAAACACTACAAGTATCAAACATTTCGGTAAAGCCATTTAGTTTTAAAGCACTTTTCTTAAACATTTTACCACTTTGACATTGTGGACACTTAGCTTTAAAAATAGCTAAGCCCTTGCTTGGTTCATATTTATTACACATATTTATTTAGAATTATCGGCTAATTTATTTTTAGCGCGTACACTTTTGAAATACAAAAACAGAAAAATTAAGACTAAAACATAAGGAAAGGCTAGTAAATACATAATTCCGTTATTGAGTGTTTCACCAACATTTGTATCACCATTTGCTCTTGCAGATACTAATGATTGCTTACACATTGGGCATTGGGCATTTATTTTATGAGGCAATGAAACCATAAAGCCAATTACTAAAATTGCAATTACAATTACGCTTTTTTTCATATTGCAAATGTATAAAAACGACTAAAAATTACAATGATTTTTATCCTATATCAATCAATTGTGATTTTAGAATTACGTTTTAGACCTATTTTATTAAATAAACTAATATAAAATACCTATTTATAGTTTTTTATATTATCAATTAATAAAAAACAATAAGAATTTAGTTAAATAAAAATTTGAAAAGGATTTTTATTTATATAACCTTGCAATATGGAAAGTGGGCCAATAGGTATTTTTGATTCAGGTTACGGTGGATTAACCGTAATGAAGGAGATTATAAATGAATTACCTCAATATGATTATATCTATTTAGGTGATAACGCTCGAGCGCCATATGGAAATAGAAGCTTTGAAACGGTTTATGAATTTACATTACAGAGCGTAAATGCGCTTTTTGACAAAGGATGCAAATTGGTAATTTTAGCATGCAACACAGCATCTGCAAAAGCATTGAGAAATATTCAACAAAGAGATTTGCAAAAAATGGATGCTCGCATACGAGTTTTGGGAGTAATTAGGCCAACAAGCGAATTGATTGGCAGCCTTAGTAAATCAAAAAATGTTGGCATTTTAGCTACCAGCGGAACGGTAAGTTCCAACTCCTATCCTATTGAAATTAAAAAATTTTATCCAGAAATAAATGTGTTCCAAGAAGCATGTCCCATTTGGGTTCCGCTTATTGAAAACAATGAATTTGATAATATTGGTGCTGATTATTTTATAAAAAAACATATTGATAATTTGCTTAAAAAGTCGAATGATATTGATACTATTTTATTAGGCTGCACGCATTATCCTTTATTGCAGAATAAAATTAAACAATTGCTACCGCAAAATATTGAATTATTAAGCCAGGGAAAAATAGTATCAAAAAGTTTGAAAGATTATTTATCTCACCACAGCGCATTAGAATCACTTTGCAGTAAAAATGGTAAAACTGCATTTTACACAACCGATTCCACTGAAATTTTTGATCTACAAGCTGAAATATTTTATGGTAAAAAGCTTAAAAGTGAATATTTGCACTTAAAGTAATTTTTTGAATAAAAAATCACAAGCAATTGTCTATAATAATTAACTTTGCCATTGAATGAAAACAATCGGAATTATTCGTGAAAGTAAATTACCTACAGATTTTCGCACACCTCTTAGTCCTAAACAGTGTGTAGAATTAAAGCAAAATTTTCCTGGCACAAAAATTATTGTACAACCGTCTCCAATGAGGTGCTTTAGCAATGAATCATATTCAGAATTAGGAATAGAGGTAAATGAAGACGTTTCAAGTTGTGATATATTATTGGGAGTAAAAGAAGTTCCCACTTCTGAGTTAATAGCTAATAAAACGTACTTGTTTTTTTCTCATACCATAAAAAAACAAGCACATAATCGTAATTTATTACGCCATATTTTAAAGAATAATATTACACTTATTGATTATGAAACTTTAGTTTGGGATGCAGGAAACAGAATCATTGGCTTTGGCCGATTTGCTGGATTAGTGGGAACACATTATGCATTTATGATGTGGGGTAAAAAATATGGATTTTATACTTTAAAACCTGCAAACGAATGCGCTGACATTGACGAAATGATTAATCAATACAAGGGCTTGCAGCTTTCGCCAATGAAAATTGTTTTGTGTGGTGATGGACGTGTGGCACATGGATGTTTAGAACTTTTACGTAAATTGAAAATACATCAAGTTAGTCAAGAAGAGTTTATTGAAAACGATTACAATGAACCAGTTTACGTGCATTTGCGTAGTGAAGATTATTACAAAAGAAAAGATGGAAAAGCTTGGGACAAATCAGATTTTTACAAACATCCTGAGGATTATATCAGTTCATTTGAGCATTATTACCAACGTGCGGATATTATGTTAAATGGCATATTTTGGAAACAAGGAATCCCAATGTTTTTTACACCCGAAGACATGAAAAGCAGTAATTTTAGAATTAAAATTATTAGTGACATTACCTGCGATATTCCTGGCCCAATTCCTTCAACAATAAGAAGTACATCCATTGAAAATCCTTTTTATGGCTATAACTCCTTTTTAGAAAAAGAAGTGGAAGCCTTTCTTCCCAACTCAATTGATGTTCAAGCCGTTGGTAATTTACCATGCGAACTTCCTATAGATGCTTCCAAAGAATTTGGAGAACAATTAATCAGACATGTTTTACCCTATTTATTAGAAGGCGATAACGAAAATATTATTAAAAATGCTACGATTGCTACGAACGGAAAACTCACCAAAAAGTTTGATTACTTAAGCGATTATATTTCATAAACTAAAAGGCAACAAGCAAAGGGCAATTGGTAATGAAAATAAAAAAAATGTCATCTTGAGCTAATTAGAAGAATAATAATTTAAATAATTTTGTCATGGTGAGCTTGTCGAACCATAACCAATAAACTTATCAACCTTCCGATGCATCGGTAAACATATTAACTAACAAAATGGCAAAAAGAGGCTTTAACAGCAATAGCACACAAAAAGAAGACGTAGAAAAAGTAAAAGTTTCGAAGGAAAGTTTAAAAGAAGCATTGGTTTTATTCAAATACATCAAACCATATAAAGGTAAATTCATTTTCGGATTAATTTTTATTGCATTATCAGCCATATCAACTTTGGCATTTCCTGTTTTATTGGGAAAAATGATTGATGCAGCATCGCCAGGATTAGCCAACCAATTACCAACTGAAAATTTGCCAATGCAAAACCAACTTGGCTTTGATTTAAAAAATATTCATTTGGCTTTGAACACTGTTTTGATTTTGATTTTTGTACAGCTCACACTTCAAACTTTGTTTTCGTTTATGCGTATCTATTTATTTACCGAAGTGGGTGAAAAATCATTGGCCGACATGCGCAAAGATTTATACTCAAAACTTTTAACCATGCCCATGAGTTTTTATACTGAGCAAAGAGTTGGTGAATTAAGTAGCCGTATTTCATCCGATTTATCGCAAATACAAGATGCTATTTCCTTAACATTAGCAGAACTTTTACGTGGTTTATTTACGCTTGCAGTTGGGCTTTCAGTTATATTCCTCATATCAGCAAAGCTAGCATTTACAATGCTTGGCGTGGTTCCTGTTATTGCTGTATTAGCAGTTGTATTTGGAATTAGAATCAGAAAAATGTCGCGCAAGGCGCAAGATCAATTGGCTGAAAGTGGAACCATTGTAAACGAAACTTTTCAAGGAATTGCCATTGTAAAAGCATTTAGCAGTGAAGCCAATGAAATTAAACGTTACACTAAAAGTATTTACAGCGTAGTAGATACCGCTATTTCAAATGCGCGTTACCGTGGTGCTTTTGTTTCATTCATGATATTTAGTGTTTTTGGAACCATTGCATTTGTAATGTGGGTTGGGGCTAACATGATTCAAAGTGGTACTTTAACCATTGGCGACTTAACTATGTTTGTAATTATTTCGGGATTTGTGGGTGGAACATTTGCAGGCTTTGCCGATATGTTTAGTCAGCTACAGAAAACTTTGGGTGCTACGCAACGTGTTCGCGAAATATTAAGAGAAGAAGGGGAAGATGTAAATTTAATAGAAACTCCAATTGATGAAAAATTTAAAATAAATGGTGCCGTTGAATTTAAAAACGTTGCATTTGCTTATCCTGGAAGATTAGATGTAACTGTTTTGAAAAATATTAATTTAACTGCAGCCAAAGGGCAGCAAATAGCTTTAGTGGGTCCAAGTGGTGCTGGAAAAAGTACGGTAGCAAGTTTATTGTTACAGTTTTATAAAATTACAGCTGGCAACATATATTACGATCAAAAAAATGTAAATGATATTCCATTAAGTCAGTTGCGCAAACAATTGGCTTATGTGCCTCAAGATGTAATGCTTTTTGGTGGAACTTTATATGAGAACATTGCCTATGGCAACCCAAACGCAACAGAAACGGAAGTAGTAGATGCTGCTAAAAAAGCTAATGCCTTTGATTTTATCATGGCATTTCCCGAAAAAATGCAAACCATAGTGGGTGAACGAGGCATCAAACTTTCGGGTGGTCAGCGTCAAAGAATTGCAATAGCAAGAGCAATTCTAAAAAATCCTGCTATTTTAATTTTAGATGAGGCCACCAGTGCTTTAGATAGCGAAAGTGAAAGTTTGGTGCAAGAAGCTTTGGATAATTTAATGCAAAACAGAACCACTTTTGTTATTGCTCACCGATTATCAACCATCAGAAAAGCAGATAAAATTATAGTAATCGATAAGGGTGAAGTTGCAGAACAAGGCACCCACGATGAATTAATTAAAACCGATAAAGGTATTTACCGCAAATTGGTAGATTTACAATTGGAAGGAATCAATTTATAATAAATTTACATTTACTTTAAAATCGGATGCTTCTTTAAAAACACCAATTGGTTTAATAAAATCTTGCAATCCATTTAAATTGAATAAATCAATTAAAGCTTGTTGGTTAGCCGGGTTTATGCTTATTAATAATCCGCCACTAGTTTGCGGATCGTTCAAAATTTGAAATGCTTTCATGTCATTTAATCCGCTAACAATTTTCTCATAAGCATTCCAATTTCTATAGGTGTTATCGGGAATAATATTTTTTTGTAAATAATGTTCTATAAAATGAAAATATGGAACATTTTTCCAATCAATTACTGCTGTTAAATTGGCGCCTTCAGCCATTTCAATTAAATGCCCCAATAATCCAAAACCAGTAATATCTGTCATGGCATTTACACCTGTAAGTTTGGCTATTTCAAAACCTACACTATTTAAAGTACACATACTTTCAATGCAAGTTTTTGCATGCATTTCGTCTTCAATCAAACCGCGTTTAATGGCAGTTCCAATAATTCCCGTTCCTAGTTTTTTGGTTAAAAACAAAACATCGCCATTTTGAGCGGTACTATTTTGCTTTATATTTTCATTATTTACCAAACCATTTACAGCCAAACCAAACATGGGTTCAAGGCTATCAATGCTATGACCGCCAGCAATTGGAATATTGGCTTGCTTGCACACAAACTGAGCACCTTCAATTACTTTAGCAGCTAATTCTAAAGGTAATTTATCAATGGGCCAACCCAAGATTGCATTTGCAAAAATTGGCTTCCCTCCCATTGCATAAACATCGCTTAAGGCATTGGTAGCAGCTATTCGTCCAAAATCAAAAGCATCATCAACTATGGGCATAAAAAAATCTACAGTACTTACCAATGCCTGTCC
Organism: Bacteroidota bacterium; assembly: GCA_947456185.1. Classification (GTDB taxonomy): domain Bacteria; phylum Bacteroidota; class Bacteroidia; order UKL13-3; family UKL13-3; genus JAAFJM01. The sequence goes on from CANGPW010000010.1 coordinate 38,010, forward strand.
GTTTGCCAAATCCCAAACAGCCGCATCATCGTTAGTTTGGTTACCAACTAATAAGTTTTGGAATACACTTGTTGATTTATTATTGCTTAAAATTTGTTCTAATTTATCAGGAGCAATTTTGCAACCACAACCAGCACCATGGCTGAATTGGGTTAATTTTATAATGGTCATTTGTATTTAATAATGTCTAATGTGTATTTGCAAAAATCGTATTCGTAAGTTTGGTTGCTAGCTACTATAATGGTGCATTTTCCTTTTACTAATTCTACACATTGTTTGTACCATTCAATGCCAGCTTGGTCAAAATTACTGCAGGGTTCATCTAATAAAAGCAAATCGGCTTGAGTAGCAAAAGCTAATATCAACTTCACTCTTTGCTTCATTCCACTCGAAAAATATTTAATCATTTTTTCAGTATGGTCCATCAAATTAGCTTGTTCTAAAAGCAAGTCAATGTTTATATCCGCACGTTTTTGCTTCATGCTAAAATGAAAATTTATAATTTCTTGCAAAGTTAATTCTTCTGGTAAATCAACATAAGGAGCGGCAAAAGCCATGAATTGCTGTGCATTTTCTTCTATCAATTGATTGTTTAAATAATAGCTGATTTCACCTTTACTAATGGTGTTATAGTTATACAATATTTGAATTAAAGTAGATTTTCCACTTCCGTTATAACCCACTAAAGCATAGGTTTCACAAGGTTCAAATATATAATCCAAATCAGTAAAAATGGTTTGTTTATTGTATCTTTTAGTTAATTTATTTAAAACAATTTGCATAAATTATTTTCCTTTTTTTTCTTCATTCCATTGCTTTGCAATGCTATCTAATTCATTGAACCAGTCTTCGCCAAACTTTCTAATTAAAGGTTCTTTTAAAAATTTGTAAACCGCTAATTTATTTTCATCACCTAAATTACAAGCAGGCTTACAAATATCCCATTGATGATAATTTACAGCGTCAAAATTGCCTACTTTACTTAACCTAATTGGGTATAAATGACAAGAAAGTGGTTTTTGAATACTTGATTTTCCATCAATATAAGCTTGTTCAATTCCACATTTTAAATAACCTAAATGGTCACGAAAAGAGAAATTACATTCGCCAGTTGGCAAACAAGTAGTTACTAAATCGCCATCGGTATCTTTTTCCCAAAAATTATTTTTATCAATGGCAGCAAGGGAAATGGGCGTTAAATATGGTTTTATGTTTTCTAATTCACTAGCTAAAATGGCAACTTCTTCTTCAGAAACTGGAGCACCTGAATCGCCTTCGATACAGCAAGCACCTTTACAAGCAGCCAGGTTACATATAAAATTTCGTTCCAAAACATCTTCTGAAACAATGGTATTTTCTAATAAAATCATAAATAAAAGCCAAATGTAATATTTTAGCTTATATGATTTAATAATTTTTTACTTTATAAACGGTTAGAGAATAATATTTCTGGTGCTATACTAATTCTTTATCAATTTAATTGATTGAACAAAACCATTTTCATCTGTTAATTGAGCAAAGTAAATTCCCGAATTTAAACTTATCATTTCATTAATAACAATGGAATTTTCTCCAATAACACTTTGAATATTTTTAACGTAAACTTCTTTACCAATGGCATCATTTATAATTAATTTGACAGGTTTGATTTTTATACTTTTGAAACTTAATGTTACTTCACTATTAAAAGGATTTGGATAAAATAATAATTTTGAGGATTCATCAGGTATATTGCTAATAGTAGATCGATTACACATAACTGCATTTAGTTTTATCCACATTTGATTGCAAAAAACTGTAGGAACTTCTCCAAATGAAACAGGCGCATCTCCCATTCTTACCAATACCAAACCTTTGCTTTTTGACACACAAAGTATTTGTCCGTTTTTACCTAAAGCAGCATACATATCTGTTGGAGCATTTGGTGCAAACGAACCTGGAAATACTGTTTGTAATGTTGGAACCATGTATGATTTTTTTCCATTTAACCACCACAAATATCCATACGAATAATTTAAGTTTTGAGATGTATTAGTTGATTGATTAATGTAATTGGTATCGAAAAGTAAGGTGTCAGTATTCCAAATGCAATTGTTTTGATACAACAATCCAAAACGTGCCATGTGCCTAGCTTTGCTGTAGTATACATTATCAAAATTAGTGGTTAACCAAAATCCATTAATACCTGTTTTAATAGAAAGGTTTGTGGCAGTATAATTGTTAATTGTTTTGGAAGTTGCGTTTATAATTAATTTTTCTAAAAGTGAGTATGGCGCATTGTGATAAGCCCATCTATTGCCAGCATTTGCTTTAAAAGTTAAACATATTTTATCAGTACAATGATTATCGAATACACCATCATCTAAACCACTTGTCATGGTTAAATGATTAAGGATATTTATTTTATTTTCTTGATCTAAAGTGCAATCCGTCCAACCTTTTCCCAAATATTTTGACGTAGTATCGGTTAATTTTAATAAATTTTCTTCTTGAGCTTTACCTATTAAAAATGAAGTGATGGTTTTACCAGCCGAAGCCCAATACCAAACACTGTCTTTGGTAAATGTTCCAAAATATTTTTCCAAAACTATTTTACCGTCTTTAAGAACTATAAAACCCTTTGTCTTCTCATTATCCAGAAAACTGTATAATGAATCTATTTCTGGCAAACACCAACCTAAGGTAGTAGGAGAAATAGTTTCCCAATTTGCAGAAAAACTTAAAGGTGGAAAGTATAACTTTTGTGCCTTTGAAAATTGATTAATTAATAATAAAGAAATTGAAAAGAGTAAAAATTTTCTATTCATGTTTTTTGTTTTTAAGAGTAAAAACTTATTTAATGGTTTAAAATATTTATTTTTTTATTATCAAATTACCTAAACACTTATACACCTATAACTAATTCTCAATATTGTTATCAAAATCAAATTGGTAAAGTGAATCTATAGGTGTGTTTTTATCTACTTTAATTAAGTCTTTTAAAATGCCATTTTTCAGACCATATACACAGCCATGAAGCATGAGTGGTTGGTTATTGTACCATGCTTTTTGAATGATAGAAGTTTTAACCAAATTATTTACTTGTTCAATGATATTTAATTCCACCAAAGCATCGGTTTTATCTTCTAAATTTTCAATTTTATTGAGCACATCATTGTGTAATCTATAAACGTCTTTTATATTTCTAAGCCATTTATTTAACAATCCAAAATGATGGTTTGTAATAGCAGCTTTTACACCACCGCATCCATAATGACCACAAACTATAATGTGTTTTACCTTTAAAACTTCCACTGCATATTTCAATACACTCAGCATGTTTAGGTCGGTATTAACTACCAAATTGGCAATGTTTCTATGTACAAATATTTCGCCTGGTTCGGTGTTTGTAATTTCATTTGCAGGCACACGGCTATCTGAACAACCAATCCATAAAAACTCAGGTTTTTGAATATCTGCTAAGTTTTTAAAATAGTCTTTATCTAAATCTGTTTTATCATTTACCCACGATTTATTTTGGAGCAGTAATTTTTCGTATTCGTTCATTATAACTTAGTTTATTTTTTAAAATATGGGTTTGGACTTGAAACTGAAATTTTCTTATCAACAGTAATTTTTTTGAATTGCGCCATTAAAATAAATTCATCTAATATTTCAATAATATCTTTGTCAATATATAATGCTGCTGTACCGTCTATAATTAAAAAAGATTCGTTAGGCATTTGTTCTAAATAGTTACGTAAAACTGCTTTGTTTAAAAAGGAAACATTTCCTTTTAATCGAATCAAATAATTGTTTTTATCAATAGTAACAGATACAGATCTTTTATAGCTATTTTTAACAATATAATAAATAGAACTCAAGAGTCCTATAGCAACTCCGGTTAACAAGTCGGTAAAAACTATAGCAATAACAGTTATAATAAAAGGGAGGAACTGATCGAACCCATTTTTATAAAGTTCTTTATATAAAACAGGTTTTGTTAATTTATAACCAACAAAAACCAATAATACGGCTAAACTTGATAAAGGAATTTGATTCAATACTTTGGTTAAAACTAAAACACAAACCAATAATAATAAACCATGTAAAATAGCCGACATTTTAGTTTTGCTTCCAGCAACAATATTGGCACTGCTCCTAACAATAACAGCGGTTATGGGTAAGCCACCAATTAATGCCGAAATGGTATTACCAGCTCCTTGAGCTATCAATTCTTTACTGGTTGGGGTAAATCGTTTTTGCGGGTCTAATTTGTCGGTAGCTTCTATACTTAATAAAGTTTCTAAACTGGCTACAATGGCTATTTTAAATGCAATTAATATTACACTTATATTTAAAATTTGTGTAAAATCGGGCGAGTTAAAATTTTCTTTATTTAATATGTTTGGTATTTGAACCAAATGCTCGTTTTCTAAAGCAATTGCGGGAAATAACAAACCTATAATAATACTAGTAGCTGTGCCAATTAATACGGCAACCAATGAAACGGGAAGCAACTTAAAAAGCATCATTTTTTTTAATTGCTTTTTATCACCAAAATATAGCACTAAAAAAGTAACAAAACTTACCAAAATTGCTGCAGGTGTTATTCTATCAAACAAATGAAGTAATTCAGAAAAAGTATTTTGGTGGTCAATTTGAATAAACGATTCATCGCCTTCAAAATCCACGTCATAGCCAACGGCATGTGGTAATTGTTTAAAAATTAAAATAATTCCAATGGCAGCAAGCATTCCTTTTATAACCGATGAAGGCACAAAGTTTCCAATGATTCCCGCTCCTATTAAGCCTAATATTAACTGAATAATACCTGCAATAAAAAGTGCTGTTAAAAATACTTCAAAGCTTCCTAATTGCTGAATAGCTGTTAATACGATAACTGTTAAACCAGCGGCAGGACCACTCACGCTGGTATGTGAACCACTTAAAAAACCTACAATTATTCCACCACAAATTCCAGCTATAATTCCAGAAACTAAAGGTGCGCCCGATGCCAATGATATTCCCAAACACAATGGCAAAGCAATAAAAAATACCACTATGGATGCTGAAAAGTCAGACTTAAATGTTTCTTTAGATATCATAATTTAATAATGGTCTCAAAGATAGTTTTAGTAATGTATTAGGCAAAAAAATTAAATAATACTTTAAAGTAATTTTTGAAATTAGTATTTTTGAAATTAGAAAAACTTAATATTGATGGAATTATTTCAAGTATCCCTTTCGATCGTTGATCTTGTCGAAAAGATGGTAACACTTTTCCGATAGCTATTGGACTAGTTCTATTATTAGTAACTTGTCTAAATGAAACCAATGAAACCAATTAAAACAATGAAGAAACCAATAATTTTTATACTATTATTTATTTTGAAATGGAATGGAATAATTGCGCAAGTAAATGTTTGTTTCAATCCAATGTTTGATGGAAGTAAATTGGTTTTAAATAAACAGTATTTTATAGCAAATTCTACTGATAGTATTCAAATAGAAAAGTTTAAGTTTTATGTAACAAATATTGAGCTTTTTAATAATGACCAATTATTATTTAAAGAAAAAAATAGTTTTCATTTAATAGATGCCGCAGATAGTACAACATTCAATTTGATGATTAATTTAGAACCAAACATAAACTTTAACCAAATAAAATTTAATATTGGCATTGATAGCATTACTAATTATGCTGGCGCAATGGGTGGCGATTTAGATCCTACAAAAGGAATGTATTGGACTTGGCAAAACGGTTATATCAATTTTAAAATAGAAGGAAAAAGCAATTTAAGTATAGCTAAAAGCAATAACTTTGTGTTCCATTTGGGTGGTTATCAAAATACATTTAGCACTTTACAAACCATTCAATTACCAGTTCAATATTTATCAGTTTTTAAAATAAACATGGCCATTGATAAATGGATAAATGAAATAGATTTAACTAAACAAAACCATATTATGTCGCCAAGTAAAGAGTCTGTAATACTTTCCAATAAACTTTCTACCATTTTTAGTGTTTCAAAATAAATGAAAATAAAAACGATAGTTATTAGTTTTATTATTATCCTATTATTTGCATTTGCAAGTGTCGATAAATCATTGTTTTCCATACCCAAAAACTGGCCAAAACCTGTTTATAATTTTAAGAAGAATCAATTAACAGATTCAAAAATACTTTTGGGAAGGGTTTTGTTTTACGATCCAATTCTTTCGCGGAATAATACCATTTCGTGCGCAAATTGTCATTCGCAATATACTGCATTTACACATTTAGACCATGCTTTGAGTCACGGAATAGATGATAGAATTGGAACTAGGAATTCGCTCGCATTAATGAATTTAGCGTGGCATCAATCATTTATGTGGGATGGTGCTATCAATCATTTAGACATGCAAGCTTTAGCGCCAATAAGTAATCATGATGAGATGGATGAAAACATAAAACATGTAACAGAAAAACTTCAAGCTTCTCAAATATATCCTTTATTATATTTTAATGCATTTAGCGATAGTACAATTACCGGTGAAAATACATTGAAAGCCATTTCACAATTCATGTTAACATTGGTGAGTGCTAATTCCAAATACGACAAAGTAAAACGAATGGAAGATTCGTTTACCAAGCAAGAGGAAAATGGTTATAGGTTATTTAAACAAAACTGTGCTTCATGCCATACAGAACCTTTATTTACAAATAGGGAGTTTGAAAATAATGGACTTCCAATTGATAGTTTATTGAATGATACTGGTAGGAAAAGAATTACTCAAAATAACCTAGATTATTTGAAGTTTAAAGTGCCAACATTGCGAAATATTGAGTTTTCAAATCCATATATGCACGATGGACGTTTTAAAAGAATTTATGAGGTAATTAATCATTATACCAATATTCAAAGCAGTAAAACATTGTCACCGAAATTACAAAAAAAAATTATCCTTACTTCCAATGAAAAGGTTGATTTAACGGCATTCTTACTTACCTTAACTGATAAAGAGTTTTTGTTTAATCCTAAATTTGGTTTCCCTAAGGAAGTTCTTTTAACCTCTAAAAAATAAATTCAGATTATTTTCTTAATGACAAAAATGCTTTAACTAAGTTATTAACAACATCAGTAATAAGCATGCTATCCATTTGGTCTTATAAATTTAATTGTCGTAATATAAGAAAACCTTGAATAATAGATTTAGTATGTTTTTTCAAAGTGTTTAATAATTTAAAAACATTTAAATTATTAAACTAAAGCGTTCCTCTTCTCGCTTGTTCTGCTTCTATTGATTCAAACAAAGCCTTAAAGTTTCCTCTTCCAAAACTTTTAGCTCCTTTTCTTTGTATAATTTCAAAAAATAAAGTGGGTCTGTCTTCTACTGGTTTGGTAAATATTTGAAGTAAATAACCTTCTTCATCTCTATCCACCATTATGCCCCATTTTTTTAGTTCTTTTAAGTCCTCAGAAATTACTCCTACTCTATCGGCCACGGTATCGTAATAAGTTCCGGGAACATATAAAAATTCGACACCACGTTTACTCATTTCCGAAATTGTAAAAACAATGTCATCAGTAGCTACAGCAATATGTTGGCAACCTGCACCATTATAAAAATCTAAATATTCTTCTACTTGACTTTTCTTTTTACCTATTGCTGGTTCATTGATAGGAAATTTAATATAACCATTCCCGTTACTCATTACTTTGCTCATTAAAGCGGTAAATTCAGTAGAAATATCCTTGTCGTCAAAAGTAATTAAATTAGCAAAACCCATTGCGTTAGCATAAAATTCTGACCATTTATTCATATCGCCCATATGAACATTTCCAACCATGTGGTCAATAAATTTTAAGCCACATGATCCGGGTTCATAACCAGTTTCTAATACTTCATAACCTGGCAAAAACACACCATTATAATCTTTGCGTTCAATAAAAACATGAACGGTATCACCATAAGTATGAATTCCACTCATGCGAACTTTACCATTTTTATCTTCAATGGTTTGAGGTTGCATATATGGTTTTGCTCCACGTTTGGTAGTTTGCTCAAAGGCATCATAAGAATCATTAACCCATAAAGCAATTACTTTTACACCATCGCCATGTATCCTTAAATGTGTTGCAATGTCACTGTCTACATCAAATGGAGTTGTAAGCACTAATTTAATTTTTCCTTGCTGAAGCACATAGGACGTTCTGTCTTTTAAACCAGTTTCTAGCCCTGCATATGCCAAGTCTTTAAAGCCAAAAGCAGTTTTATAAAAATGGGCTGCTTGTTTTGCATTACCAACATATAATTCTACATAATCAGTTCCGTTTATTGGTAAAAAATCTTGTGCTTTATCAAATATTTTATCAGTTGAATAATTAAAATTTTCAACTTTAGTAAGGTCAGTCATAATTTTTGTTTTTATAAAATGTATTTATATTTTTAGTTGAAGCGTTGACTATATCCAACTTTGGTAGTAATCTGCTACTTCCAATTCCATTGCTTCTTTTGTTATTTTTACTGGATTAAAAGGATCAATCATTACTGCTAATTCATTAGTAGCAGTTTTGCCAATACTTCTTTCTACAGCTCCAGGATGCGGCCCATGAGGCAATCCGCCTGGATGTAAAGTAATTTGTCCTTTTTGAATATTATTTCTACTCATAAAATCGCCATCTACATAATATAATAACTCATCGCTATCTACATTGCTATGATGGTAAGGAGCAGGAATAGCCTGAGGGTGATAATCGTACAAACGAGGAACAAATGAACAAATTACAAAATTTTTTCCTTGAAAATTCTGATGAATTGGAGGAGGCATGTGAATACGACCAGTAATTGGTTCAAAATTAAAAATTGAAAACGCATAAGGATAACAACATCCATCCCAACCTATTAAATCAAACGGATGTGTTTCATAAATATAAGGATAAATCAATCCTCTTTTTTTTATTTTTATCAAAAAATTTCCTTCTTCATCATGGGTTTCCATGTTTTGTGGAGTCTTAAAATCACGTTCACAAAAAGGAGAATTTTCCATATACTGACCATGTTTATTCCTGTATCTTTCAGGAGTTTCAATTGCCCCATGCGATTCCACAATGAGTAATCTGTTTGCTTTAGTAGTAAAATTAATTTGGTAAACGGTGCCTCTTGGAATAATTAAATAATCTCCATAAGCAAAATCAATATTGCCATACATGGTTTTCAAAACACCATTGCCCTCATGAATAAAAATCAATTCATCGGCATCCGCATTTTTATAAAAATAGTTTAGTGTTCCTTCTATTGGCGCAGCAACTGCAATGCTCATGTCATCATTAAAAAATAATGTTTTTCTGCTTTCTAAATAGTCAATTATGTGAGGTGCTTTATAGCTCATATAACTCCTATTTTGCAAATTATCTTCTATTGCAACTTCAGGTCGAACAGAATATGGCATTCCTTTTTCTTTTACTCTTGTTGGTAAATTAACATGGTATACCAAAGATGAAACACCAGAAAAACCTTCAGTATCAATAAGCTCTTCGTGGTATAATTCCCCATTGGGTTGACGAAATATAATATGTCGTTTTTCGGGAATTAATCCTACTTGTTTATATAAAGGCATGAGTATAATATTACGGTTGTAAAATTATTTTTTAACACACTCTTTATAAACCACCACAGTCAATAAGGAAAATGACTTTTATTGGCAAATAACCAAGCTGCATAAAGCTAAATCATAAAGAAATACTAACAAGCTTTTATTGTATTTTGAAATAATCCTCTTCCAAAATAGCATATTCAAAATTATCGAACCATTGGTCCCTAATTGGTAGTATTTTTCTACCATGCCCTTCTTTTAAAAATCCTGATTTTTCTAAAACTTTTGCTGAAGCAATATTCTCGGTGGCGCAACCAGCAGTTATTCTGTCTAATTTTAACTGATTAAAACAAAAATCTAAAACCACTTTCACTGCCTCTGTTGCAAATCCATTATTCCAATATTTAGGAAATATTTTATAGCTTATTTCAGCATTGGAATATTTAGGCTTTCCTATATTGATTAAAATTAAACCCAAAAATTCTTGCATTAAATTTTCAATTACGAAAATGTATTTTTTACAAGGAATTTCCGATTGTAATGTTAACCATGCTAACACCAAATCTTCCGTTTCTATCATAGAACTTGGAATCCCCGATGTATTGAATTCATCAATTTCAAATAAACTAAGTAATTCATGAATAATTTTGATATCCGAAAAGATTACTGGTCTTAAACAAATACGTTCTGTTTTTAATATCACTATTGGAATTAATAAAATAAACTACCTTATAAAACGAAGCCTCTCCCCTTTTTTGCTTTCATTAAAAACTCCATTTTGATAAGTTAAATGACCACTTACAATGGTAGTATCAATACTTGTTTTAAAAGTATATCCCTCAAAAGGACTCCAATTACATTTGTATAGAATATTTTCTTTGGTTACTTTTTCTGGCTTGTTCATATCCACTAAAACCAAATCGGCCCAAAAGCCTTCTCGAATAAATCCACGTCTGTCTATGTCAAACAAAATAGCTGGGTTATGACACATTTTTTGAACTACATTTTCTAAAGTTATTTTACCTTGTAAATGGCTTTCAATCATGGCTTGTAATGTATGTTGAATTAATGGTCCACCACTCGGTGCATTGAGATAAGTTTGTTCCTTTTCAGCTATGGTATGTGGCGCATGATCGGTAGCAATTACATCTATTCTATCATCATTTACCGCTTGCCAAATAGCATCTCTGTCTTCTTTAGTTTTAACCGCAGGATTCCATTTAATGTAGTTTCCTTTGGTTGCATAATCTTCATCGCTAAACCATAAATGATGTATACAAGCTTCACAAGTAATTTTCTTTTCAGTTAATGGAATATTATTTTCAAATAAATCTAATTCCTCCTTGGTACTAATATGTAAAACATGTAAACGTGTATTGTATTTTTTTGCTAAAGCAACAGCAAAGCTAGATGATTGATAACAAGCTTCTCTGCTTCTAATTAAAGGATGTTGAATTGCAGTAAGATTTTCGCCAAATTCTGCTTTAATTTTAGCTGTATTTTCTTTAATTAAAGGATCGTATTCACAGTGCGTTGCAATCAAAGTTTTTACTTGGCTAAATATATTCTCTAATGCTACTGGATCATCTACTAGCATGTCGCCAGTGCTACTACCCATAAATATTTTCACTCCACAAACTGAACTCTCATCTAACTTCAATAATTCATTTAAATTGGTATTGGTGGTACCCATATAAAATGAATAATTAGCCAATGAAACTTCACTTGCTCGTGTGTATTTTTTTTCTAATAATTCAATGGTTGTAGCACTCGGAATGGTGTTTGGCATTTCCATATAACTGGTACAACCACCAGCCACAGCCGCTTTTGCTTCAGTATATAATTCACCTTTATGGGTTAAACCTGGTTCTCTAAAATGCACTTGATCGTCAATGATACCTGGCAATAAATATTTACCATAAGCGTCTATCACTATATCTGCTTTGATGGCAATAGCATTGGTATCAATTTTTTCGATGAAGCCATTTTTAATCAATACATCAGCACCAAAAATTTTTCCTTCATTTACTAATGTGGCGTTTTTAATAAGTATTGTTTGCATAGTTTTTTATTGTTTAATCAATAGTCGCAATAACTTTTAACTCAATAGCGATAGGTGTTGGTAAGCAAATTATTTGTATCGTTGTTCTGCAAGGTTGACTATCTTTAAAGTACTCAGCCCACAATTGATTATAGGTTTTAAAGTCGTCTTTCATGTTGGTCAAAAATACAGTTACATCTATAATTTTATCCCAACTGCTGCCAGCATCTTCCAAAATATATTTGATGTTTTGAAACACCGAATGACATTGCGTAGCAATATCGTAACTTACAATTTCGCCTTGTTCATTTAACTCTACTCCAGGAATTTTTTTAGTTCCTTTTTCTCTTGGCCCAACTCCAGAAAGAAATAATAAATTACCTACACGTTTTGCATGAGGATATAAGCCTACAGGTTCTGGTGCTTTTGATGAATGTATATCTGCCATTTTTGTTGATTTGTTGATTTGTAAATTTGTTGATTTGTAAATTTATTGATTTGTAAATTTATTGATTTGTTGCTAATTGCACATTGCTCACATTCCGCATTTTTGGCACTTCGGAATTCGCACTTTTTCTACTTCCATTCCAAAGTTTCAATTAAACGAAGCATGTCTTTTTTCAAATATGCTAAAACTGGTGCAATAGAATCTTGATTGGTAACAGCGTTAAAGTAAAGCGAACCGCGTAAAAAATGTTTGGTACTGTCAGTTATATAAAACTGAGCATTGGTGGCGGTATTTCCGTCTAGCTCATAAAAAATCCCATATTTACCGGGTATTGAAATGTAATTTTCAAAAATTTCATCCGCTTTCATGGTGTGTTTATAAACCATAGTTCTGCTGTCATTAAGCAATTTAAAAAGTGTATCTCTATTAGCAATTTGCTTGTAACTTAAATGTAAAGTAGCATGAAAAGGTTTGTATTCTATATTGAACCAGCATGGTTCAGCATTTTGGTATTGGTCTAATTCCACAGTAGCATATTCAGGAACATCCATACTGTAACTGCAAGGATTTTCAGAGCGGTAATATTTTTTTGAAGGCAAATCAATTCTTTCATAACCTCTTGGTTTAGGAATAATTGCTTCTTCATTGCATGCTGCAAAAAGTAAAATACTAAACATTATAAATACACTTTTATTCATTATCTATCAATAGAAATTTTTACTCTTTTTATTCTACGTTTATCAACTGCTTCTATTTTGAACATTAAATTTTGAAACTTAATTTCTTGATTTTGTTTTGGCATATTTTCATTTAACTCTAGAATTAAACCTGCTAAAGTATCAGCTTCATTTCTTACGTCATCAAATAAATCTTGCTCCATTTCTATGTATTTGCAAACATCATTGATGAGCATTTTTGCTTCAAATACAAATGTATTATCATCCAATTTGCTGTAATAAATTTCATCTTCATCAAACTCATCATTTATTTCACCAAAAACTTCTTCTAAAATATCTTCCATGGTAACCAAACCACTGGTTCCGCCAAACTCATCTACCACTATTGCCATGTGAGTTCTTTTATTTTGAAAGTCTTTTAATAAATCATCTATTTTTTTAGACTCAGGAACATAAAAAGCTTTTCTAGCTAAACTTTGCCATTTAAAATCAGCACTTTCATGTATATGTGGCAATATATCTTTAATGGAAATTACTCCTTTTATTTCATCTAAACTTTCATGGTAAACAGGAATTCGCGAATATCCTAATTCGTCAATTAATTGAAGTAATTCTGTAAAATTACTTTCTATGTCAATGGCAGCAATATCTGGCCTTTGACACATAATTTCAGTAACATTAGTATTCACAAAATTTACAATTCCTTTTAGTATAGATTTCTCTTGTTTTGGAGCATCACTTTCTGTGGTAATATCTATGGCATGGCTTAATTCATCAACACTTAAAATATGCCCACGCTTGGTAACACGTTTATCAATAATAGAAGTAGAGTTTTCTAAAATATAAACCAACGGACGGAATAATTTATACATGTAAAACATAAAAACTGCCACCCAAGCTGAAACCTTTACATTGTTTTGCACAGCATATATTTTAGGAATTACTTCACCAAATAATACAATCATAAAAGTAACAAAAACTACTTCTATTAAAAATCCAAATAATGGGTTGTTTTCAAAGTCGAAAATGGTAGTTAATAAAACCGTTGAAACGATCACCATTGCTACATTTATAAAGGTATTTCCAATTAAAATGGTAGCTAATAATTTTTTAGGATTACTAATTAAATATTTGATTGCTTTAGAGGTGCTAGAAGCATCATTTGTGAGCTCTTCTATTTGAGTTTTGTTCAATGAAAACAATGCATTTTCAGATCCCGAAAACAATGCTGAAGACAATATAAACAAAACAATTGCAATCACACTTCCTAGAATTGAAGGCCAATCAGCCAATTGTAAATTTGAATTGACATAGGATAATGTAACGAAATTTATATTAAGCGGAGGTTCCATTAATTGATTTTTATTTTTTGCAATAATAAATAAAATTTATTTCCAATTACAGCTAAATTATTTATTAAAAATAAAATTCCTAATAAGAGTTAGTTTTTATAGCGACCAAAAATTAAAAAAATACATTTTGTTTTTTTATTATTGCCTGATTATATTTTAAATTTATACAAATGAATCCAACAATAGATAAAGATTTAGAATCAGTTGTTATTCGCTTTGCTGGCGATAGCGGTGATGGAATGCAATTAACAGGAACTCAATTCACAAACTCAGCAGCTTTATTTGGAAATGATTTGGCAACTTTTCCAGACTTTCCTGCTGAAATTCGTGCTCCTATAGGAACCCTTGCAGGTGTTTCTGGATTTCAAATTCACTTTGGTTCAACACGAATTCATACGCCTGGCGATATGAGTCATGTATTGGTAGTAATGAATGTTGCTGCTTTAAAAGCAAATATAAAAAACCTAGTAAAAGGTGGTGTTATTATTGCCAATTCCGATGGTTTTGATTCCAAAAATATGCGCTTAGCAAATGTGCCGGAAGATAAAAATCCACTTACTGATGGATCTCTTGACGAATATGATTTAAAAATTATAGATGTAACTAAAATAACTAGAGCAGCTTTAACCGATACTGGTTTAAGTGTGAAAGAAATTGATCGTTGCAAGAACATGTTTGTTCTTGGATTAGTATATTGGATGTATAACAGAAAT
>CANGPW010000011.1 GCA_947456185.1 Bacteroidota bacterium
CCATTCATTGGTCAATTACCCAGTTTTACCAATTGGACAAAATATACAAATGGCATATCGAGTGCAATTACTAATTATGCAACTACCGAAAATGTTAACAATGCTGTTACATGGTTAAAAACACAAACCAATAAACCAGTGTTTCTTTGGTTGGCTTTCAATGCGCCTCACGAGCCGCTGCATTTACCACCATTGACTTTACATAATTATAAAACTTTATCAGGAACTGCAATAGATATTAAGAATAATCCAAAGCAATATTTTAAAGCCATGATACAAGCCATGGACCATGAAATAGGAAGATTATTTGATTCGTTAAAGGCAATGAACAGATTTGACAGCACTGATTTTATATTTATTGGTGACAACGGAAACACGCCTCGCACGGCACAAATAGCCGATACATCAAAAGCCAAAGGAACGGTTTACCAATATGGAGTTCATACACCTATGATCATTGCTGGACCAAGTGTGGTTAATCCAAATAGAATTTGTAATGCATTAACCAATACAGTTGATTTATTTTCAACGTTGTTGGAATTAAATGGATTTACAAATTGGCAAAATCAAATTCCAGTGAATAAACCTGTAGATAGTAAAAGTTTAATGCCATTGATAAAAAATACTGGAACAGAAATTAGACCTTGGCAGTTTTGTGAAATATTTAAATTGCAGCATGATTCATTTGAAGCAAAAGCCATTAAAAATATGGATTACAAACTAATTCATTTTGATTATGGAAAGACGGAATTTTATAATTTAAAAGCTGATCCATTAGAAACCAATAATCTTTCCTATAGTTCAATGTCAGTAGATGAAAAAAATAATTACGATTATTTATGTACCCAATTTACTCAATTAACAAGTACAAGCGCAGGTTGTACTGTAACTGGTAACAATGAAATAATCAATGAATCTGCTTTAAAAGTTTATCCAAATCCATTTACCAAATATATTCAAATAGAAAACAATAAAGCTAATACAGTTGTTGTTTTATATAATTCAATAAGTGAAAAAATATATGAGGGTACACAAATTGAATTGCAAGATTTTTCAAACTTAGCAAAAGGTATTTACTTTTTAAAATTAGAAAATCAATCAAGAGCAATTATTAAAGAATAAAAATTAAATATAATAACAAACCTATTAAATCATAAAAGCCATGAAAAAAAACACCATCCTATTTTCTATTTTATTGTTTAGCATGATTGCAAATGCACAAACAAATCCAGCCATTTTAAATTGGTTACAAAACACCACAGTAACAGGTCGTCATTATGTAAAAAATAATTCTACTCCTATTGTGGATGCTGCATTAGCAAATTGCCAAAGTATTAAATACTCCGCAACTTCAGTTTATGTGGCTACCAACGGAATTCCAACTTATATTACGGGTCCATTTCAAGACGGAAATCCATCGTTGGCCACAGCACAAAACGCAATTTTTAAATTACCTTTAAACCCTGCTCAAAATACTGGTGTAGCAAATGCAACAACTGGTGGAAATATTGGATTATTTATTAACGGTGTAGCTTTATTTGATTACAGAGATGGAGTGTCGTGGCAAAATTCTACTAGCACGTTAAAAGGTGGTCCATTAGGAGGCATGGGTGATGGCGCTTGGAATAGAGATGCAGTAGTTGGCGAAAGACTTGGATTCGATTGTTCAAAGGCGCATCCTGCCATGGGTAATTACCATCATCATCAAAACCCAAGTGCATTTAGTTTAGATTTAAAATCTATTTCAGATGTTTGTAAACTATATGCTTCAGATGGTTTATATGCCATTGATTCTAGTAAACATTCACCATTAATTGGTTTTGCTTATGATGGTTTTCCTATATACGGAGCATATGCTTATAAAAATGCAGATGGAACAGGAGAAATTACAAGAATGAAAAGTAGTTATACATTAAGAAATATGACTACCAGAACAACCAATGCAAGCGGAACAGCTGTAACCGCTGGACCAGATGTAAGTACAACTTATCCACTAGGATATTTTAGAGAAGACTATCAATACAATGTTCCTGTTAGTTCGTCTCAAGATTATTTAGATTCACACAACGGACGTTTTTGTAAAACACCGGAATATCCAAATGGAATTTACTGCTATTTTGCTACTGTAGATCAGAATTGGAATTCGGCTTATCCATATGTAGTTGGCCCAACATTTTATGGTATAAAATCTGCTACAAAAGTTACCTCAATTACAGAAACAGTTACTACATACACTCCTGGTGGAAACACTGGAATTAATAAAAGTGAATTAGATGAATCAAAAATCAATGTATTTCCTAATCCAGCAAAAGATTTTATTGCCATTCAATTAAATCAACTAACAAAAAATAATATTGATGTAGAACTTTATGATTTAACAGGAAGATTGCTTCAAAAAACAGTTTTATTTCAAGGAAGTACCATTGTAAACTTTGACACCAGAACCTTATATGAAGGAACTTATTTAATCAAAATCATTGGCAATGGTAATGTGGTGACTAAAAAAATTATCATTTCAAAATAAAGACAAAAACGCCTCCATTAAATGAGGCGTTTTTTTATCTATTTATTCATGCACATAAAGTTAGTTATAATATTAGTTTTCTTTTTTATTGCTCATAAACCAATTGCTCAAAACATTCAAGTTTTAAAATTTGATGCTTTAAAGCAATGCATATATAATAACTCTGACACGGTGTATGTAGTTAATTTTTTTGCATCGTGGTGCAAACCATGTATAAAAGAAATACCTGAATTTGTAAACTTTGCCAAAGGCATAAAAAACAGTAAAATTAAATTAGTTTTTGTAAGTTTAGATTCAAAAAATGACCCGGAGAAATTATTGAAAATAATTCAGCAATACAGTTTGCAAAATGTATATTTATTGGATGAAACAAATGCCAATAATTGGATCAATAAAATAGACAAGCATTGGAGTGGCGCTATTCCTGCTACATTAATTATAAAAAAAGGAAAAAATAAAAAGTTCATTGTTGATGCAATTAGCTGCGAAACATTATTTAAATTCACCAAATAAAATTACATGAAAACTATCAAATCATTGTCAATATTATGGATTACTTTATTAATAATTTCTACCAATTCATTTGCTCAGAAAAACAATAAAGACATTGTTGATTTTAAACTAAAAAACGTGGATGGAAACTTTGTTTCATTAAGCGATTATCCAGATGCAAAAGGTTTTATCATTGTTTTTACTTGTAACCATTGTCCGTTTGCAAAACTATATCCTCCCCGACTGATTGATTTAAACAATAAATTCAAACCATTGGGTGTGCCATTGATTGCTATTAGTTCAACCGATACCATGATGTATGAAGAAGATACTTATCCAAACTTGGTGATAAAAGCCAATGAAGAGCATTTCAATTTCCCTTATTTATTTGACGAAATGCAAGTAGTTGCTAAAAATTTTAAAGCACAAAAAACACCACACGCATACGTAATTTGGAAAGAAAACAACCAGTGGGTTGTTAAATACAACGGTGCGATAGACGACAATGGAATGGAACCAGAAAAAGTAACCGAATCATATGTATCAAATGCCGTTTATGAACTGCTGGCTAACCAACTTGTAAAAACAAGTGAAACAAAATCAATCGGTTGCCAAATAGCTTTTAGAAGAAAATAGTTTGATTTAAACCTTTTTTAGTTTTCAAAATCTATAAAAAAATTTCAAATTATATGAAAAAAACTCAAAGGTTAGCTGGAAAGTATTATTTATTCACATTTTTAACAATTGGATGCTTAAATTTAAAAGCACAAAACAAAACCATTATTTTAGGAAGGCCAACTGATAATTCAGTAACTATTAGTATTGCCTTTGATCAAAACGTGGAATATCTTTTTGAATATGGAATTCAATCAGGTGTTTACACAAACACATCAGCTGTTTTCACAAATATAGTCAATACTCCTGATGAAAAAGATTTGACCGGCTTAACTGCAAATACAAAATATTTTTACAGGGTAAAGTATAAAACTGTTGGCGCTAGTAACTATATAATAAGCAATGAGTATGCTTTTATAACCCAACGAACTAAAGGCAGCACATATACTTTTACCATTGAATCGGATGAGCATTTATACGACAAAAAAGGAGTGAAAAGCATGTATCAAGTTTGCTTAAATAACCAAGCCAACGATAAGCCCGATTTCATGCTTTCATTAGGCGATATATTTGGCGATGATCACAATCCATTTACCATCACCTCGGCAGAATTAGATGTATTACATGCTAATTACAGGCCTTTTTTAGGAAGCATTTGCCATTCCATACCTTTTTATGTTTGCCTAGGAAATCATGAAGGTGAAAACGATTATTATTTAGGGAAAACTCCTCCAAATAACTTGGCTATTTGGGGAACTTTAGCTCGTAAAAATTATTATCCAAATCCATTTCCAAATTCATTTTATTCTGGTAATACTGATGTAGAACCTTATGGTGTGGGCAATCCGGAAAACTATTATGCTTGGACTTGGGGTGATGCACAATTTATAGTTTTGGATGTTTATAGAGATGAGTGTGATACTTCTGCTAAGCCTCAAGGTTGGAACTGGAGTTTAGGTTTACCACAGTATACATGGCTGAAAAACACATTGGAAGCCAGCACCTCAAAATACAAATTTGTATTTGCACACCATATTCGCGGACAAGGAAGAGGTGGTGTGACCAATGCACAATTATATGAATGGGGCGGATTAAATAAATTAGGTGGAACCAACACTTTTGCTGCCAACAGACCAGGTTGGGCCAAGCCTATTCACCAATTATTTATTGACAATAAAGTAAATATTTTCTTTCAAGGACACGACCATGTTTTTGCTCACGAAGTTTTAGATAGTATTACATATCAAGCATTGCCAATGGCGGCAGATTCTACATATGAAATTGGTATGTTGGCCAATGCTGATGCTTATGTTTCAGATACAGTGGCAGGAACAGGGCATTTAAGAGTAACTGTTTCCCCAATTAATGTAAAAGTTGATTTTGTTCGTGCATATTTACCCGCTGATACTTTAAGTGGTGCTCATAAAAATGGAGAAGTGGCTTTTTCATATACTGTTGGAGGTAAAACAAATGTTGGTGTAAACGATGTATTAGCAATAGCTGATTTGAAATTATACCCAAACCCTGCAAGAAATGAAGTTACCATCCTTTCTAGTCAAAATTACAAATTAGAAGAAGTAACAATATACAATTCTGTGGGACAATTGCAGTTACAAACTCCTATAAATACATTTGATATCAGTAATTTTTCAAATGGAATTTACTTTGTAAATATCAAAACTGAAAATGCACTTGTTGTAAAAAAATTAGTAGTAAATAAATAACAGCTATTATGAAAAAATTTACACTCATCATTGCCATCATCACATCATTTTACTATAATTCAAAATCACAAAATTTAATTCATAGTGAACTATTAGGTCGCCCAACTCAAAATTCAATTACTGTTCAAGTTTTTTTTGATACCGCTGTATATGCCAGCATTCAATATGGAACAGCAAGTGGCGTATATCCAAATCAAACCAATTGGCAAACATTTGCCGTGAATGAACCCACGGAAATTGAATTAAAAAATTTAACAGAAGATACAAAATATTTTTATCGATTAGCATACAGGAAACCAAACACTACCAACATCATTTTCAGACCAGAATTTACTTTTCAAACTAGTCGTAAATTAGGATCAAGTTTTTCGTTTACTATACAAGCCGATCCACATGTGGATGAACAAACTGATACAGCATTGTATCGTTTATGTTTACAAAACCAGCTAGAAGATAAACCTGATTTTATGATTGATTTAGGCGACTTTTTGATGTCGGATAAATTAACCAATGCATCTAAAGTTATTCAAAGAGATACTGTCACTTTTCGTTGTCATTTATTGCGTTCGTATTATGAATCAATAGTACATTCTGTTCCTTTGTTTATTGCCCTTGGCAACCATGAAGGTGAAGCTGGTTGGCAATTAAATAATACTACAAATAATGTAGCTGTTTGGGGGACTTTAGATAGAAAAAAATATTTTACCAATCCAATTCCTAATACTTTTTATACAGGAGATACGATTGTTCACCCATTTGTAGGTCAAAGAGAAAATTATTATGCATGGCAATGGGGCGATGCATTATTCATAGTACTAGATCCATATTGGTATACCAGTCCAAAACCTGATTCATTAAATGGTTGGCGCTGGACATTAGGAAAAACGCAATATAATTGGTTGAAGTCAACCTTAGAAAAAAACAATTCCAAATTTAAGTTTGTGTTTGCACATCAAATTATTGGTGGCGATCCTGATGGACGTGGCGGTGTGGAAGTAGCCGATTTATATGAATGGGGAGGAAATAATTTAAATAATACCCGTGGCTTTGAAACCAACAGGCCAGGTTGGTATAAACCCATTAAAGATTTATTGGCTGAACATCGGGTAAATATTTTCTTTCATGGTCACGACCATTTTTTTGGTAAACAAGAAAAAAATTGTTTGTATTATCAAGAAATTCCTCAACCCAGTCATCCTAATTTTACTTCAACCGGGCAAGCTACTAAATATGGTTATAAAGAAGGGCAAATATTACCTGGTTCTGGTCATTTGAAAGTTACAGTTGATGGAAATGGTGCTAAAATAGATTATGTGAGGGCTTATTTACCTAAGAACGAAACCGGTTCAAGAAAAAACAAAGACATTTCCGCTACTTATTATATTGGTACTTTAAATTGTTATGATTCATTGAATACTGGCTCTCCAGTATTATGGAACAAAAACTATGTAGATGAACTTTCTTATCCTAATCCGTTTTCAAATGAAATAAAAATTGAGTTTTCAATTTTAGAAACTCAAAAAATAAACCTAGCTATTTTTAATCAGCAAGGGCAAATAGTAAAAAATTTAATAGATAATAGATTGGTGCTAAAAGGTGCTTTTCAAATTATATGGGATGGAAATGATTTTAATAATAATCCATTGCCCAATGGAACTTATTATTACAAACTAATAGGAGAAAACAATATAAAATCAAGTAATAAAATTATTATTGCACGCTAAAAAAATCACATGAAGAAAATAATTACCATCATTACCATTTGCTTATTGAGCCAAATTACATTTGCTCATAATGCCCACAATAGCCAATTCATTGCAAAGGAATGGAACATTGCAAAGCAAAACAAAACAGTAGTTGGTTCATTTTTAATGTATAAAAATGGAAATGTTTTTATAGAAGATGTAAACGGAAACATTGCTAATTTTCCATTAACTTCTCTAACCACTTACGACCAAAATTATATTTTAAATAAATATCAAGGAATTGAAAAATTAAACACTCAAAATAATAATGGCATTGCGCCTGCATCAGAAAAAACCTATGATTATAAATATTTAATTGTGTTTTTATTTATTGTGATTATTTCATTTGGTATGTATCGTTTTACCAATAAAAAACAACTGCAATTAGTAACTCCACTTTTAATAATAAGTGCAAGTGTGACCTTATTTGGTTTTACAAAAGGTTTAATGAAAACCACCACAGATCCATTATTTGTAAACTCCGCTTTTGCTCCATTTAAGCCAGAGGTAAATACCCTTTACGATGCCAATTATTTTTATGTAGAATCGTTGGGATTACCAACTCACTTAATGATGGCAACTATTACAGGTTGGCAACAACAATATCCAATTCCGCAGTGTTATGTTGGCACAAATGCATGGAGCATTCCTTTAAATCCGGTAAAAGCAACTACACCCGTTCCTGTTAATCAACAACATTTTTTAAGAGGTGCGGTGGCTGTGGCAGCCAATGGAATTGCCATATTTAATCCTTATACCAATACGGGTGTGGATGCATTTTTGGATGGACAGTTAGATAATTTTGGTGGACATTGCGGACGAGCAGATGATTATCATTACCATACTGCTCCCCTATTTTTAGATAGTAAAACCACGGATATTATTCCTATTGCATTTGCCCTTGATGGTTATGCTGTTTATGGTGCTTTGGAACCCGATGGTACTGCAATGAAAACTTTAGATGCAAACCACGGACACGATGGAAGTAATGGCGTTTATCATTACCACGGAACTACCACAGCTCCTTATATGATTGGAAATATGGTTGGAAAAGTAACTGAAGATTCTACTTTACAAATTATTCCTCAGGCTTCAGCCAAAGGAGTTCGTCCTGCTGGAACTCCACTTAAAGGAGCGGTAATAACGAGCTGCATTCCTAACGGAAATGGCAATGGTTACAAATTAACTTATACACTTGCGGGCGTTACTGATTCTGTAGTTTATAGCTGGACACCAGCCGGTGCTTATACTTTTAATTATTATGTTTCGGGCCTACTAACAACTACTAATTACAAAGGAACTACCATTTGTACTTTACCAAATAACAATACCAATGCAAATGAAATTTCATGGAATAAACATGATTTTTCTGTTTACCCAAATCCAAGTAAGGAAATATTATATTTACAATTAGAAAACAATACGCCAGCTAGCCAAGTGAAAGAAATAACTATTTACAGTTTAAATGGCACAAATGTTTTTACAGCTAATCAATTTGAAAAAACCATTGATTTAAAAAATTTTACTTTTGGAATTTATTTATTAAAAATTCAGTTTGCCGATATTCAAATTACTAAGAAAATTATTGTTCAATAACAATTCATGAAAAAACTATTTAACTTCTCTTACACTATTTTTTTATTGTTTGCACCAATCTGTGCAATGGCACAATACAAAGGAACAGCCTCTATAACGCAGGGAGCTGCCAATGTTGTAACCACTAATTTATATACTTGCACTGGAGGAAGAATAGCAGGTGTTGGAGCAATAAAAGCAAGCGATAGTTCCGTTTGGACGGTTCCCGCTGCGGTGAATTTTACCAATACTTCGTTTCCATTTTCGTCCGACTTAAACAATGTTTGTAATGGAAATAATTATGCAAATGTAAGCGCAGCTTTGGCAGCATTAAATGGCTCTGATATTGTTACGGTAGATGCCGATGGTGAAGTGATTACAGCCTATATATTTGCCGACAATTATTTTGAAATGTATATCAATGGAACACCAGTTGGAAAAGACAAAGTTCCATTTACACAATTCAATTCTAGCATTGTTCGGTTCAAAGTAAAACGCCCTTTTACCATTGCCATGCACCTCATAGATTGGGAAGAAAACTTAGGTTTAGGTTCAGAATTAAATGGTGGTTTTGCTTATCACCCTGGCGATGGCGGTATGGTAGCCGTTTTTAAAGATGCGAGCAATAACATCATTGCTAAAACTGGAAGTGATTGGAAAGCTCAAACCTTTTACACTGCTCCCATTACCGATTTATCTTGTCCAACTGAAAGTGGCAACAGCCGACTTTCAACAAATTGCAGCACCGCTAATTCAAACGATGGAAGTAAATATTATGCCTTACATTGGACCAAACCAGCAAACTGGCAAGCTACCACATTCGATGATTCAACTTGGCCAAATGCATTTACTTACACTAACGCAACTGTTGGTGTAGATAACAAACCAGCTTATACCAATTTCGTCAGTATTTTTGATGATGTAAATAATGATGCTCAATTTATTTGGAGCAGTAATTTAATTTTGGACAATGAAGTAGTGGTTCGAAAAACGGTAAGTGTTCCTAGTAAAATAGAAGAAACAAATGGATTAAATAACAATATTCAAATTTATCCGAATCCAGCAAATACGGATATTTACATTGATTTGATAAATAACTTAAATGCTAAAACAATTCAAAACATCAGTGTTTATAATTTATTGGGAGAAAAAGTTTTTGAAAGCAATGCTTATATCCATCAAATACCTGTAAGTAATTTTAGTAAAGGAGTTTATTTGTTAAAAATTGATATGAATGAAATGTTATTTACCAAAAAAATCATCATAGAATAATGAAAAAATCAATCATCACTTCGCTCCTATTTTTAATCAGCGTTTTTACATTTGCTCAAAGTGCTACCAAAAGTATGCTTCGATTACCTGATACAGGACAAAAAAATAGTTATACCAATACCTTTGGCGAAGACAATGATTATTCCATAAACTTACCATATTATATTGATAATAAAAATGGAACCATTACTGATACCATTACGGGTTTAATGTGGCAGCAAACTGATGGTGGTGAAATGACGATAGAAAATGCCAGAATTTATTGTGATACATTAACATTGGGAGGATTTACCAATTGGCGATTAGCCAACGCACATGAAGCATTTAGTATATTGAATTTACAAAATAACAATCCTGCTTTAGATATTTTATATTGTACCAAAACCGTAGCACAATATTGGTGGACAAGCGACAAGCAAGTCAACGATGCCAATAAAATATGGTGTACCAATGCTGGTGGTGGAATTGGAAATCACCCGAAAACAGAAACCATCAGTGCAGGTGGAACAAAATATTTTAACGTAAGAGCGGTTAGAGATATAACAACACCGCCCGTAATTTCAAATCATTTTACCGATAATGGCAATGGAACTATCACCGACAATTTAACCAATTTAATATGGCAAAAAGAGCCAAATACCAATGCTATTACTTGGGAAAATGCCATTTTGTACGCCAATAATTTAATACTTGAAAACGACAGTGATTGGCGTATGCCAAATATCAAGGAAATACAATCTTTGAATGATGAAGGATTTGTAAATCCTTCAGTTAACACCAGTATATTTAGTAATATTGGTGTAAAGAAATATTGGTCATCTACCTCACAACAAAATCAAGTAGCCAATGCTTGGTATTGGAATACACAATTTGGAATTACTACTTACGACCCTAAAATCAATAGTAATTATGTCATTTGTGTAAGAACAAAAACAAGTAATTCATCAATTAGTATTAATGCGATTGAAAGAACGAAAACTGAATTTATGGTTTATCCAAATCCTGCAAATAATAAAGTGAATTTTGTATTTAATAATTTTGATAAAACACCCATAAAAATAACTGTTTACAATAGCCTTAATCAAAATGTTTGGGAACAAAAGAGTGAAATTATTGGAATGAATTCATTGGAATGGAATACTGAAACCATGTTACCTGGAATTTATTATTACCAAATAGAAAGCATTAAAAATAATGAGTCGGTTTATCAATATGGAAAGCTATTATTGAAGCACTAATTATTGATGAAAAAACTTTATTTTATTTTCTATTTATCCTTTATAAATTTTGGAGTAAATGCGCAAACATTCAACGAAATATTAGGTCGCCCTACCGATTCTACCATTACCATGAGCATTTTATTTAACCAAAATGTAACTGTATATTGGGAATACGGAACTACTTTAAATGCATTAAACTTTAAAACACCAACTTATTCAGCAGCTATAGATACGCCACTAGAAATAGATTTTACAGGTTTAATTCCTAATACTAAATATTATTATCAAACTTGCTACAAAGCAATTGGAAGCAGCTCTAATTTTTTATTTGGAAACATCCAT
This sequence comes from Bacteroidota bacterium, assembly GCA_947456185.1. Lineage (GTDB taxonomy): Bacteria > Bacteroidota > Bacteroidia > UKL13-3 > UKL13-3 > JAAFJM01. Next base: position 11,510 of record CANGPW010000011.1, read on the forward strand.
TCATTCCAAACACAAAGAAGCATAGGAAGTAGTTTTACATTTACTATTGAAGCCGATGAACATTTGTATGACCCATCGCAGGGATCGCCAAAATTGTATCAAATTAATTTAGCCAATCAAAAAAAAGATTCAGGTGACTTTCTGATTTCATTGGGCGATATTTTTGGCGATGATCACACACCAAATACTACAACGAGTGCGCAAATGAAAGCCAAACATTTGTTTTATAGACAATATTTAACTTCATTATGCAGCTCTTCTCCTTTCTTTATTTGCTTAGGAAATCATGAAGGTGAAAATGATTTTTTATTGAGTCAAACTCCTCCCAATAACATTGCTACTTATGCCACTTTATGGCGAAAATTTTATTACCCCAATCCGAGTCCTAACACCTTTTATTCGGGAAATAATTTGGAAGAAAATTTTGGAATGGGAAAGCCTGAAAATTATTATTCATGGACATGGGGCGATGCACTGTTTGTAGTATTAGATAGCTATAGAGACCAATGCGACACTAGTGTGAATCCTAAAAAATGGAATTGGAGCTTAGGATTACCGCAATATTCTTGGTTTAAAAATGTGTTGGAAAGCAGCAAAGCAAAATACAAATTTGTATTTGCTCATCATACCAATGGCCAACAAAGAGGTGGAATTAATTCGGCTAAATATTTTGAATGGGGAGGTTACGAAGCTTCAAAAACTGGTCCTCCAGTATATAAGTTTGATATAAATAGACCAGGTTGGTCAAAGCCCGTTCATCAATTAATGGTGGACAATCATGTAAATATTTTCTTTCAAGGACACGATCATTTATTTGCACATGAAACATTAGATGGAATCATTTATCAAGAAGTTCCAATGGCTGCCGATTCAACTTATAAAAGCGGAATAACAGATTGGGGAAGTTTTTATACTAAAGATACATTGGCTGGTGCCGGTCATTTAAACGTTCTGGTATCGCCCGATTGCGTGCAAGTAAATTATATACTTGCCTATTTACCTCAAGATACTTTGGAGAATAATAAAAATGGAACGGTAGCTTTTAGTTATACTATTGGAACATGCATTACCAATACAAAAACTTTTGAATCTGATGATGCTATACCTTTGAATATTTATCCGAATCCTTTTTCTTCAAAAATAAAATTAAATGAAGAATATGCTCATGAATTAATCCAATTATGGAACATATATGGACAAATAATTTATGAAGGAAATAATCTTGAAAACGAAGATTTTTCAAGTCTTGAAAAAGGTATTTATATTTTAAGAATAAATGGTAAAACTACATTTACTAAAAAATTAATTAAAGAGTAAATAGTTACGAAATTCTAAGCTCTTGAGTCTTTTTAAAGTTTCAATAAATCAAAATATCCATTGGTTTTATAAGTTATAACTTGAATTTTAAATCGAAATAAAAATATATCTCTGATTATAAGGTAATTAAATAAATAAATTACAATTTTTATTGAAAAAGCAACGAATAATGAAGAAAATACTTGCATGTGAATTTATTAAACCTATATTGCGCTCTTATTTAATATATTAATACAATGCAAGAAGGAACAGTAAAGTTTTTTAATGAAACAAAAGGATTTGGTTTTATCAGTCCATCAGAAGGTGGCGAAGACATTTTCGTACATTCATCAGGTCTAATCGACAGAATTAGAGAAAATGATAAAGTACAATTTGAAACAGAAAGTGGAAAAAAAGGTATTAACGCAGTTAGAGTTCAAACTATTAGATAGTTTTTAACTTCGAATCAAAAAAAAAGACAGGTAATTTATTATCTGTCTTTTTTTTGCCTAAATCTTATCAAATATTGACTATAAATGTAAAAATTGATCAATAAAAAAGGCAAGTATTTTGAATATTTGCCTTTCGATATAATAAATCTAAATCAAACTATTCGCTTTTTCAATAGCAGCTTGTAATCCGTTTACATCATTGCCACCAGCAGTTGCATAAAACGGTTGTCCTCCGCCTCCGCCTTTAATTTCTTTTGCCAATTCTTTGATGATGTTTCCAGCATGCAAACCTTTTTCTTTTACTAAGTTATCGCTAATGATAACGCTTAACATTGGTTTTTCGTTTAGCACACAACCCAACACACAAAATAAATTATCTACTTCAGTTTTTAGTTGGAAAGATAGATTTTTTAATTGTTCAGCATTGGAAATGTTGACTAGTTGAATAAGTTGATTGGTTGATTCTTTTGCAACTATTTTACCTTTCAATTCGTTTTTCAACGTAATGGTTTTTTCATTCTCAAAAACCTCTAATTTCTTCAATAAATCAGCTTTTTCATTGATTAAATGGTTCACTGATTTTAAAATGTCTTTTGAACTAAAAGTTTTTTCTAAACTTTCAACGGATAACTGCCAATTGTCAACTAGCTCTTGAGCAGCATCCGCAGTAATGGCTTCAATTCTGCGAACTCCTGCAGCTACAGCAGCTTCGCTTATTATTTTAAATAATCCAATTTGTCCGGTAGCTTTTACATGAGTTCCACCACAAAGTTCACGACTGTAATGTTCATCAAAAGTGATAACACGAACTGAATCTCCATATTTTTCACCAAAAAGCATCATAGCTCCTAATGTTTTTGCTTCTTCAATTGTAACACTTCTGCGTTCATCTAAAACTATGTTTTCACGTATTTTTTGATTCACAATTTGCTCCACTTTTGCTATTTCCTCTTTGGTCATGGCAGAAAAATGTGAAAAGTCGAAACGCAAATTTTCATTGTTTACCAAACTACCTTTTTGCGCTACATGTGTTCCTAAAACTTGACGCAAAGCGGCATGTAATAAATGCGTAGCTGAATGGTTATTTTCTGTTAATTTCCGCTTGTTTGTTTCAACAGTCGCAGTGAAGCTAGCCGCAATGTTTTCCGGTAATTCTTCGCAGAAATGAATGATTAAATTGTTTTCTTTTTTGGTGTCAATGATTTCAATTTTATCGTTAATATTTACAATGAAACCAGCGTCACCAATTTGTCCACCACCTTCAGGATAAAAAGGAGTTTGATTAAAAACCAACTGATAACTTTCTTTTCCTTTTGCCTTCACTTTTCGATATTTAACAATTTGAATTTCAGCTTCTGTTTGGTCGTAACCAAGGAAAATGGTTTGTGTTTGTTGTGAAGACGTTGCATGCAAAGTCTCTACCCAATCATCGGTTGTTAATTCAGTTGCTTTGCGTGAGCGTGCTTTCTGTTCTTCTAATGCTTTTTGAAAACCTAATTCATCTACAGTAAATCCATTTTCTCTAGCAATTAATTGAGTTAAGTCTAATGGAAATCCAAATGTATCTGACAACTGAAATGCAAAATCTCCAGAAATTACTTTTTCATCAGTATCAAATTTAGTATTCAAAATAGCCATTCCGTTAGAAATGGTTCTTAAAAAACCAACTTCTTCTTCTTTGATTACTTTGCTTACAAAATCTTTTTGCGCATACAATTCAGGGAAAACAGTTTTAAAACTATCGGCAATTAACAAAGTCAATTTACACATAAACGGTTCTTTAATTCCCAAAAACTGATATTGGTAACGTACCGCTCTGCGTAAAATTCTACGAATTACGTATCCTGCACCATTATTGCTTGGTAATTGCCCATCGGCAATGGCAAAACTAATGGCACGAATATGATCAGCCATTACACGCATGGCAATGTCTTGTTTGCTATCGCTAAATTGGTATTTTATATTGGAAAAATTTTCAATGAATTGAATGGTTGGCACAAAAACATCGGTATCATAATTACTGGTTTTACCTTCAATGGCTCGCACCAAACGCTCAAAACCCATTCCTGTATCGACATGTTGGGCAGGTAAATTTTCTAAACTTCCATCTGCTTTGCGGTTAAATTCCATGAACACATTGTTCCAGATTTCTATCACTTGCGGATGGTCGTTATTGACCAACATTTTTCCATCAACCAAAGCACGTTCAGCATCTGAACGTAAATCAATGTGAATTTCAGAACATGGGCCGCAGGGGCCTGTATCGCCCATTTCCCAAAAATTATCTTTTTTGTTACCGTTTAAAATTCTGTTTTCGGCAATGTATAATTTCCAATTATCAAATGCTTCTTGGTCAAAAGCCAAACCTTCTTTGGCATCACCTTCAAAAACAGTTACGTAAAGTCTATCTTTGGGTAATTGATATACATCAACCAATAATTCCCAAGCCCATTCTATGGCTTCCTTTTTAAAATAATCGCCAAAACTCCAGTTTCCCAACATTTCAAACATGGTATGGTGATAAGTATCCACACCCACTTCTTCCAAGTCATTATGTTTTCCGCTTACTCGCAAACATTTTTGAGTATCAACCACACGTTTATATTTAGGAGTTTCATTTCCCAAAAACCAATCTTTAAATTGGTTCATACCTGCGTTGGTAAACATTAAAGTTGGATCGTTTTTCACTACAATTGAAGCCGATTGAACAATTGTATGCCCTTTACTTTCAAAAAAATGTAAAAATTGTTTGCGTATATCTGCTGATGTCATGTAAGTTATAAAAATTCTTGTATTGGTAATGCTAAAAAATTGGTTTAAATTAATATTTTCGCCTCATGCTAAATTAAAATATTACAAGTTGAAGCAAGGCTTCAAAATAATATTATTTATTCATAATAAAAAAGCGTGGCAAAGATAAAATACTTTTATAATCCAAATAAGCTAGACTTTGAAAAAGTTCGCACCAGTTTTACCACGGTAATTTGGCGCGTTTTTGGCTTTCTATCAGCCTCTTTGGTTTCAGGTGCAATCATGGTTTTGGCCCTTTATAGCTTTATAGATTCTCCTAAAGAAAAAATATTAGTTCGCGAAAATATACAATATAAAGAACAATTACGCAGACTTCAAATGCGAGTTGGTGAACTTAGTTCGGTGCTTGGGGAGTTACAAGACAGAGATGCACAAATTTATAGAAGTATTTTTGAAGCCGAACCTATTAATTTTAAACCAAAGTTTAATCCAAACGATAAAAAGTACAAATTAGCCGAAGGTTTTAATGATGCAGAAGTCATCAATGATTTAAGTATGAAAGTAGAAAATATTTCTATATTACTGGCTATTCAAACCAAATCGTTTGATGAATTAAAGAAATTAGCTGATAATAAAAGTGATTTTTTAGCTTCTATTCCAGCAATTCAACCGATAGCAAACAAAGATTTAAAACGCATTGCTTCGGGTTTTGGTTATAGAATTCATCCTATTTATAAAACCACCAAATTACATTCAGGTATTGATTTTACAGCACCAACTAGAACACCAGTTTACGCAACTGGAAATGGTTCGATTAGTTTTGCAAAATACGAAGGCAGAGGTTATGGCAATCACATTATTATCAATCATGGTTTTGGTTATAAAAGTTTATACGGACATTTAAGTCGCATTGAGGTTTTTGAACGTCAAAAAATAAAACGTGGCGAATTAATTGGTTACGTTGGAAATACTGGAACTTCCACCGCTCCTCACTTGCATTATGAAGTAATAAAAGGCGAAAGAAAAGTAAATCCTATCAATTACTTTTTCAATGATATAAGTGAATCTGACTACGAAGCCATTCGCGATTTATCGGCTCGCCCAACTCAGTCATTCGATTAATTTTTTCGTTTCTACCATATTTATAAAACTTTGTTTGTAATTTTCTTGAAATTTATTGCATTAAAGTTAATAATGTGATTTTATTTCTCTTCATTTGTTATAACAAATAATCAATTAATAGCATGAAAAATCTATGTTTAGGTCTCATTTTTGTATTTATAAGTAAATTGTTATTTGCTTCCAATTGCGATGCGCAATTAGTTTTTTCCGTAAAAAATAATACATGGAAAGCAGTGAATTCAACTGTTTCAAACGGTGTCATTTATATTGAAGTTAATTCTGAATCAGATAGTTTTAGTTTTCAATTATTGAAAAACAATAATTGTACAACAATTAAAAAAATTAGTGATGTTTATTTGGGTGACGAAATTATAAATCTTCCAAACGAAGGCGGTGTTATTAAATCTGGTTCACTAAGTGGATTATATAAAATATTAATTGTTACTCCAGGTTCAAGCGAGTGGTTTAAATTATTTGTTAAAGTTACCAATCCTACTGCTGTAAAAAATGTTTTTTCAAATGCTAATTTATTTCTTTACCCAAATCCTGCAAAAGAAAATTTCTTTGTAGAAAACACCAACCAAGTAGAACAAATTAAAGTTATAGATATAATGGGTTCTGAAGTTTTAACAATTGATAATACATTCAGAAAAGATGCTTTAGATATAGATATATCAAAGCTTCCCGCTGGTCAGTATTTTGTTACATTTATAAACGACAAACAAAAATTGACTAAAAAATTAGTGAAGTTATAAATTTAAAAATACCCATAAAAAAAAGCGCTTATTTTTGAAATCAAGCGCTTTTTTTGTGAGGAAATATTTGAAATTTAAATGAATTCTGGACAGACAAATAGGTCTTTCCTTAAGAAGCTTCTTCTATTTTTACTTTTATTTTCTTTAACTTTTCATTTTTCATTTTCAGTAACAAAACTTTCATTTTATTTCTGTTAATCGAAACATATGATGAATGATCCAAAATGGTAATTAAACCCAAATCTTCAGCTGTTAATTCACCTTTTTTCATCAATAAACCTGCAATATCTCCTTTACTGATTTTATCTTTTTTACCAGCACTTATATACAAACAAACAAATGTTGGCGGAGCGGGCAGTGTTAGTTTTTCAGGTAAATTAATTTCCTTGAAATCTTTTTTATGCATGTAAACAGGCAAAGTTTCATCCTCGGCCAAAACCAAATAAGCTTCCCCATTTGCATGCATTCTTGCTGTACGTCCGTTTCTATGCACAAACTCTTCATAATGCACTGGCATTTGGTAATGAACTACATGTTTTATTTCTGGAATATCTAATCCACGAGCGGCCAAATCGGTTGCTATTAAAACATTGCAAGCGCCTCCTCTAAATTTAATTAGATTTTTTTCACGGTCTATTTGTTCTAAATCACCATGAAAAACACCGTGAGCAAAAGTATATTTATCCAAAACGCCACTAATTCTATTTACAGCATCTTTGTGGTTACAAAAAATTAAACAAACTTCTTGGTTAAAGCCAGCAATTAAACGCATCAGAGTTTCTACTTTTTCAGTACTTTTAGTTTTAACCAAGTTTAGTTTTAACTTTGATTCTACTTCTTGATGCTGATAATCTAGGGTTTCAACGCTTAAAAAAGGCAAAAAATTTGGCAATTCTAATAATCTTGTTGCAGATGTTAAAATATGTTTTTGACTTTTATTCAAAGCAAAGAATATTACTTTCAATTGCTCATGAAAGCCCATTTGTAGCGATTTATCAAATTCATCTAACACTACTGTTTCAATAGTAGTGGGGTCAAATGACTTACGTTCAATGTGATCGGCCAAACGTCCTGGAGTTCCAATAATAACTGCAGGCGCTTCTGATAAACTATTTTGTTCTATTTTAAAAGAATGTCCACCATAACAACAACTTACTTTAAAAGTAGTTTTCATAGCTTTAAAAACTTGTTCTATTTGTAATGATAATTCACGTGATGGAGCAACTATTAAGGCTTGTACACCTTTTTTCTCTGCTGATAAACTAGTAAGAATTGGAATTAAAAAAGAAAGGGTTTTACCTGAACCCGTTGGGGCTATAACCATGATATTTTTACTGGTTTCCGCTTTTTCAATGACCTCTGTTTGCATTTCATTAAACATTGTAATAGATAGATTAGCCAATGTTTTTTCATGAATTACATTTAAATTTTTTTGCATAGGTGCAAAGGTAAGCTAATTATTGGTTGATTGGTTGATTGGTTGAATTGTTGTCCCGACACATCGGGAGTTAAATTGCTATATTGCTATTTTATTGAATTGCTAAGTTACAAGTGCTAATTAATTTTATAATTATATAAAGTGTATTTTGCAAAAAATTTCAATTGAACTATCCATTTTGAACTCACAAAACAAGAAATATTTAATTAGTATAGTGGGGCCAACTGCTATTGGCAAAACATCATTAGCTATTGAGTTGGCCAAATATTATCAAACGGTAATTCTTTCAGCCGATTCAAGGCAGTTTTATCAAGAAATTAGCATTGGCACTGCAAAGCCAAGTATAGATGAATTGAACCAGGTTCAGCATTATTTTATCAATAATAAAAGTGTGGTTGATACATATTCAGCTGGCGATTTTGAAAAAGATGCCTTAAAACTTTTAGCAGAATTATTTAAAGAAAAAGACTTGGTAATTTTAGTTGGTGGAAGTGGCTTATATATTAAAGCATTGTGGGAAGGGTTAGATGAAATGCCTCCATTAAATGAGGAACTAAGAAAAGCTATTATAAATGACTATGAAACAAATGGAATTGGGTATTTACAAGAAAAACTTCAATTGCTGAATCCAGAAAAATACAAGAAAATAGATGTTCAAAATCCACAACGCTTAATGCGAGCCATTGAAATTGAAGAACAAAATATAACTTTTAAACCAACACAAATAAAAACACCAAGATTTTTTGAAACAATTAAAATTTGTTTGAACACCGACCGTGAAATATTATATCATAATATTAACAAAAGAGTGGATTCAATGATAGAAAATGGTTTGCTGAAAGAATGCGAACAAATGATGGAATTTAGAAATAATTATGCATTAAATACTGTTGGTTATGCTGAAATTTTTAGCTTTTTTGATGGTGTTACTACTTTGGAAAAAGCCATTGAACTCATTAAACAACATTCACGAAATTATGCCAAACGACAACTAACTTGGTTTAAACGTGAACTCGATTTAAATTGGTTTGAGCCAAATGAAATATCAAATATTATTGAATATTTAAATAATGAAATTGAGCTAAAATAATTGCAGAAAAATCTTAATTTCGCGCATCAAAAAAAATAAACTTAATAATAAAATATGATTGAATTTTTTACTTCACCAGAGGCATGGCTAAGCCTTTTAACTCTTACCATTTTAGAAATAGTACTTGGCGTAGATAATATTATATTTATATCAATAATTACTAGCAAACTTCCAAGAATTCAACAACTTAAGGGAAGAAGAATTGGTCTGTTTTTAGCATTATTTATTCGTATAATCTTATTGTTTTTTATTAATAAAATAGTTCATGATTTAGTAGATGATTTTATAACTATTTTTGGAATTGGATTTAGCTGGAGAGATATGATTTTACTAGTTGGTGGGGTATTTTTAATTTACAAAAGTGGCGTAGAAATATATGAGAAGTTGGAGAAAGAAGCTGAAGAAATTTCAACAAAAACATATAAATCGTTTTGGAATGTAGTAATGCAAGTGGTAATAATTGATATTGTTTTTTCATTTGACAGTATATTAACAGCAGTTGCCATTTCTGACCATATTGAAATTATGGTAATAGCAGTTATTATTTCAATGATTGTAATGATGGTATTTGCTCAAAAAATAGGTGATTTTATAAATGATAACCCTTCCATGAAAATATTAGCACTAGCATTTTTATTGATGATTGGTGGGCTTTTAACTGTAGAAGCATTCGATATTCATGTGGAGAAATCATATATTTATTTTGCATTAGCATTTAGCATATTAGTAGAAATGTTAAACCTTCGTTATAGAAAAAATATTACCAACGGAAAAATAAAACATTAATGATATAATTTTTAAATATGGAAATTTTAAGCGGTATTTTAGTTGCAAAGCAAATAAAAACAGAAATAAAAACTGAAGTAGAAAGTTTAATCAATCAAGGTTTTAAAAGACCACATTTGGCAGCTATTTTAGTAGGTGCTGATGGTGCAAGCATAACTTATGTAAATGCCAAAGAAAAAGATTGTAAAGAAGTAGGTTTCGATTCAACTGTACTGCGTTTTGAAGCTTCAATTACTGAGGAAGAATTACTAATAGAGGTGGAAAAAATTAATAATAATGCTGAAATTGACGGTTTAATTGTTCAACTTCCACTACCAAAACATATAAACGAAAAGAAAATAACTGAAACCATTAGTTGGAAAAAAGATGTGGACGGTTTTCATCCTTATAATGTTGGTTTGATGTTTAAAGGATTACCTTGTTATTTACCCGCTACTCCTTTTGGAATTATTAAATTATTAGAATATTACAAAATTGAAACTTCAGGTAAAAACTGCGTAGTAATTGGCCGTAGCGATATTGTTGGAAAACCAATGGCTGCATTAATGCTTGGCAAAAACTGTACGGTAACAATTTGCCACAGTAAAACGATTGACATCAATTCATTTACTCAAAAAGCTGATATCATTATTGCCGCTGTTGGAATTCCTAATTATGTAAAAGTAGAAATGATTAAAGAAGGTGCAGTTGTGATAGATGTTGGTATTACCCGAGTAGACGATGTTTCTGAAAAAGGATATAAACTAATAGGTGATGTAGATTTTAACAGCGCTGCAACAAAAGCAAGCTTTATTACTCCGGTTCCTGGTGGCGTTGGCCCTATGACTCGTGTTGGCTTATTGCTTAATACATTAATGGCAATAAAAAATAAATAGTTTTTTATCATTAGTATTAATTAATCAGCCATAATATGAGACCTTTTTTACTGTTATTCTCCATGTTTCCATTATTCATTTTTGGTCAAAATATACCTAAAATTGGAAACGATACTTTACTAGAAGTTGCCGCTTGGAATATTGAATGGTTTGGCGATACTGGTTACGGCCCAACTGATGAAACCTTACAGTTTAACAATGTAAAAGCGGTAATTGAAAAAACAGATTTGGATGTTTTGGCTTTAGAAGAAATGAGTAATCCTACATCTTTCATTTCATTAAGCAATAGTTTACCTAATTATTCAAGTGTAAACAGTACCTTTTCACAAACTCAAAAAATGTGCTTGTTCTACAAAAAAAGTATGTTTAATTTTATCAATGTAGAACATATTTTAGCTAGCAGTAATTATGATTTTGCCAGCCGACAGCCTTTAATGGTAACGCTTGCCACCAAAGGCGACAGTTTAAATATTGATACCATGTATTTTATTGTAGTGCATTTAAAAGCCAATAGTGATGCCACAGCTGCTGGAAAATTAGAATCGTATAATAGAAGAAGACGAGCTGCCGATGCATTGAAAATTTTTGTTGAAACCACGCTTTTAAATAAAAAATATTTCATACTTGGCGATTGGAACGATCGGCTTGATTATTCTATTCATAATGGAATTGACTCTACACCTTTTAAGCAATTATTAGATGCTAAATATAATTTTACTACTAAACCCTTAGCTGATGCAGGAAAAAGCAGTTATGCTTTTATGAATGGCTTTATTGACCACATGCTAATTTCACCTCGAATGGATTCATTTTATATAAAACAAAGCATGGGAGTTTTAGATAATCTAGGGCAATTTATTAGCAATTTTAGCAATAATACTTCAGACCACTACCCTATTTATGGTAAGTTTTTATTGAATAAAATAAAGTACGTAACTCCAATAGATACAATTCATCCCGATACTTCTCACGTTAACATTGCTGAATTAAATGAAAAGATTAAAATAAACATTTATCCTAATCCAGCCAAAGAAAATGTTACGATAGAATACAATGGATTTGAAAAAGAATTTATAGTAGAATTATTTGATTTTTCGGGTAAACTTATCGATTCAAAAACCATGAATTCAACTATTTTAACTATGAAGTTAACTAATTACTCTAAAGGATTTTACACTTTAAAAATTAAAAATTCATTTTTTAAATTATTGCTAGAATAACTAATACTTTTTAATTCCCTTCTCAGTGCTCATTTCCTTATTTTACTCCACTTTCTGTCCATCTTCTCTAGGCCCTCTGAGGTGAATTACCAATCCATTTAAAAAGTTACGAAGAATTTGATCGCCACAAGGTTTAAAATTTGGATGGTCATCTTTTCTAAAAATGGCACCCAATTCGCTTTCAGAAATTTTAAAGTCTACTAACTTTAAAATAGCAATGATGTCATCGTTTTTTAAATGTAATGCTACACGCAATTTTTTAAATATATCGTTATTACTCATAATTTATTTTTATATTTGAATTGGCATCAAACATAATTCTTATAATTATAAAAATGCTTATTGATATTTATAAATTTCAAATGCTTTCATTTATAAACTACAAAAAAGCTAATTAAACATGTGCTTTCATTCAAAACAAGGTAAAGATGCCCAAACATTAGAAAAACGATTCAAAGTAAAACTAAAATCGAATGATTTAGTGGTAACAGCAGATCGGTTTAATGGATTTACATTTCCCAAAACTCCAATCATTACCAATCAAAATAAACACGAAATTCAATTATTCAATTGGGGATTAATTCCAACTTGGGCAAAAGATGAAAGTATCAGAGCAAGCACTTTAAATGCTAGAATTGAAACAATTAATGAATTACCTTTCTTTAAAAACAATGTAAAAAACAGGTGTTTAATATTAGCCGATGGTTTTTATGAATGGAAATGGCTAGATGAAAAAGGCAAAGAAAAACAACAATATTTAATTTCATTACCCGATGACGAGCCATTTGCTTTTGCTGGTATTTACAGCGAATGGACGAATAAATACACAGGTGAATTATTACAAACTTATTCTATCATAACTACAGAAGCTAATCCGTTTATGGCCGAAATTCATAATACAAAAAAAAGAATGCCGGTCCTATTAACTCCCCAAAATGAACATGAATGGTTGAATGAAACAATCAATCCTAATGCATTTAAAGCCTGTAATATAAATTTAAAAGCTACCTTAAGTTAAACAAAAACCTATTTTACTGGTTGTTTGATTTCATTGATATTATGTTTAATTGATTCAAACAATTTCAATGTTTTTTCATCCATTTTAGATTTTGAAGTGTCTAATTTAAGTTCCAAACTATTATACCTAGCAAGTGTTTCTGCCATTTTAGTTTTGGTAAAATCAGTAAAAGTATCAAAAATATTTGAATGCAATGAAATAGCAGTATCTTCTATATCTAATCCTTGAAGCTCATCACTTTTCAAATCTCCTAAAATTAATGTATCACCATATAGTACTTCAACATAATTCTTATTTACTGTCAATAAAGAATCAGCGAATATTTTAAAGGAAATTACCTCTGCATTTATTTTATCTTGTTCTGATTCACAGGAGAAAATAAATGTAAAAAAGAGCATTGCTAAAAGAGTTTTAGTTTTCATAATTTGTAATTCAATCATTCAGAAATCAAAATTCTTTAGCTGTTCTTATCAGGTATTCTTATCAAAGTTTCTAATAAATAAGCCCAATATTTTTGAACTGAACTTATTTGCACACATTCATCGGGCGAATGCGCTCCACGAATATTTGGTCCAAATGATATCATTTCAATTTTTGGATAATTGGTTCCTAAAATACCACATTCTAAACCAGCATGACATGCACTTACCAAAGCATTTTCATTGTAACGTTCGTGGTACAAATTACTCATTAATTTTACAATAGCAGCATCGGGCTTTGGCGCCCAACCGGGGTAAGAACCATTGAAAGCAACTTGCGCATCCATTAATTCAAAACAAGCTTTTAAACCATTTGCCAAGTCCATTTTCTCTGAATCAACAGAGCTACGTGTTAAACATTGAATGCTGTATGTTCCTTGTTTTACCAATACTCTGGCTAAGTTATTGGAAGTTTGAACCAATCCTGAAATCTCAGGACTCATTCTATAAATTCCATTGGCGCAACTATAAATACTTCTCAATAATTTATCTTGAAATTGTTTTTCTAAAACAACGGTTGGTAATTCATTTTCTTCCAATAAAATTACCAAATTAGGATCAGTAGATTTATATTCCGCTTTAAGAATTTGCTCTTGATTTTTTATAAAATCTACAAAATTACTTTCGTTGCTTTTTGGAAATACCACTATCGCAAACGACTCACGTGGTATGGCATTTCTTAAACTTCCACCATCTATGGTATTTATTAATAAGCCAAATTCTGTTGCAGTTTGCAATAAAATTCTGTTCATTAATTTATTGGCATTTCCTCTGCCTTTATAAATATCCATTCCTGAATGTCCACCTGTTAAACCTTTTAAAGTAATTCGCTTTGAAATGAAATTTGTCGCAATACTTATTTCTCTGTAATTTCCTGTCGCAGTAACGTCAATGCCACCAGCACAGCCAATTGTTAATTCATTATCGTCTTCAGTGTCCAAGTTCAACATGATTTCGGCATTTAGCAAACCACCTTTTAAACCCAAAGCACCCGTCATTCCTGTTTCTTCATCAATGGTGAACAATGCTTCAATAGCTGGATGAGGAATGGTTTTAGAAGCTAAAATAGTCATAATAGAAGCTACTCCAATTCCATTATCAGCACCTAAAGTAGTTCCCTTTGCTTTAACCCAATCGCCATCTACAAACATGTCAATTCCTTGCATATCAAAATCAAAATTAGTATCACCATTCTTTTGATGAACCATGTCTAAATGACTTTGCAAAGCAACCACTACTTTGTTTTCATAACCAGGAGTTGAAGGTTTTTTAATAATTACATTACCCGTTTCATCCTTCAATGTTTCAAAGCCTAAGTTTTTACCAAAATTCATCATAAACTCAATCACTCTTTCTTCCTTTTTTGAAGGACGAGGTACTGCGTTTAAATCTGCAAAATTATTCCAAAGTTCCTTTGGCTCTTGTTCTCTAACAGTGTTATTCATTTTTTTAGTTTATTTGTTAACAAGTTTAATGGTTGATAGGTTTATTGGTTAATAGGTTTAATGTGAGTTCAAATAAAAAATATCTTTTCAACTAATCAACTAATCAACTAATCAACCTATTTACGTTCACCAATTTGCTGACGCCACATGGCATAATACAAACCTTTTTCTTGCACTAATTCTTCGTGTTTTCCGGTTTCAATAATTTCACCTTTTTCCAAAACAAATATTTTATCAGCATGCATAATGGTTGACAATCGATGTGCAATTAACACCGTTATTTGTTCTTTTTTACTACCAATATTTTGAATGGTATTTGTTATTTCTTCTTCTGTAATTGAATCTAATGCAGAAGTTGCTTCATCAAATACCAATAAATTAGGCTTACGCAACAATGAACGAGCAATGGACAAACGTTGTTTTTCGCCACCACTTAATTTCATTCCACCTTCGCCAATAACCGTTTCTATTCCTTTTTCACTTCTGGCTAATAAATTATTACAACTTGCCATTTCTAAAGCTTCATTTATTTGAATATTGGTAGCATTTGGCTTAACAAACAACAAATTTTCTTTGATAGTACCACTAAATAACTGCGTGTCCTGTGTTACAAATCCCAATTGACTGCGAAGTTCATCTATATCAATTTCATTATAGTTTATGTTATTATAAACCACGTTTCCTTCCAAGGGAGTATAAAGTCCAACTAATAATTTAACCAAAGTACTTTTACCACTTCCACTTGGACCAACAAACGCAATGGTTTCCCCTTTATTTACCGTAAATGAAATGTTATTTAAAGCTTTAAATGATGCAGTTTTATGCTGAAAAACTACATTTTCAAAACGCATGGTATTGATTGCATTCAATGGCTTTGGATTGATTGGCTTTACTTCTATTGGCGAAGCCAATATTTTTTGAAAATTAGTTAACGATGCTTCTGCTTCTCTATAACTCAATATTACATTTCCCATTTCTTGCAATGGATTAAAAATAAAGAAGGAGAAGAATTGTAAAGTAATAATTTGAGCAACTACTAATTCACCTTTAAAAACCAAATACATTAAAAAAAACATAATTGCTTGACGCAATGTATTTACAAATGTTCCTTGAACAAATGAAATACTTCTAATGCTTCGTACTTTTTTAAGTTCTAATTGTAATATTTTTTTAGTAGATATATGTAATCTTTTTGTCTCTTGATTGGTTAATCCTAAACTTTTTACTAATTCTATATTTCTCAAACTTTCAGTGGTTGTTCCCGCCAATAGCTTAGTTTCAGCTACAATTGTAGTTTGAACTTTCTTTATTTGTTTCGATAAATAATTGGTAATTGTAGCTAATATCAAACTTGCTACTAAGTATATAATAATTAGAAATGAATTAACTTGTATGGCATATATAATGACAAAAACAATTCCTACCACCGAGAAAAACAATACATTGATAAAAATGGAAATGAACTTTTCTGTATCCGTTCTCACTTTTTGTAAAATATTTAACGTTTCACCACTGCGTTGGTCTTCAAACTCACTGAACGATATTTGTAAAGTATGTTTTAAGCCATCGGTATACATATCGGCACCTAAACTTTGAATGACTAAACTTACAAAATAATCTTGAAATGCTTTTGCAATTCTACTGACCATTGCCACACTAATTGAGGCGAAAATTAAAAAACCAGCCCCTTTAATAAATTCATCAAAAGTGTATTTTAAAGGATTAGCAGCATAGTTACCAATTAATTTACCAAATATAATTGGGTCTAACAATGAAAAACCTTGGTTGATTAATGCAAAAACAATAGATATTATAACAAGTTTTTTATACTTCCTTAAATAGAATAATAATAATTTCATGGAGAAAATTTACAAATAGAATGGCTGCAATAATACAGCCATTTATGTATAAGATTAATAATATTTTTGAAATTTTATTTAGTTTTATTGAAAAAAAATGAAATTCATATTCAGTTTAAAGCAAAAAAAAACTAAGCTCTAAAAAGCTTAGTTTTTTTAAAAATTAACTAAATATAAAAACTTAGTTTTTTGTAAATGTTTTAGATATTACTTTTTCATCATCCTTGAAACGTAAAAAATAAATACCATTCGACAATTCTTCAATATTTACGTTTGCTTGTCCACCATTTAAAGTAAATGTTTTTACTTTACTTCCTAAAATATTATAAATTTCTACTTGAAATGATTCTTTTGAAAAATACTTTAAAAATAATTCATCTTTAGCAGGGTTTGGGTAAAAACTAAATTCTTTGTTTTGTTTCACTTCTTTAACAGCAACTCCCCATACCTTTCCCTCAACTGTAATTGTATCAGCAAATGAAGTTTTTGCACTTCTAACTACAATTCGGGTAGTTCCATTTCCAGGGGTTCCATTAGGACTAAAATCTATCTTGAAATTTCCACTGTCATTTCTATTCTTAATAAAACTGCTTTTAAATCCTACAACTCCACTACCTTCTAAACAAGTAAAAGGATCGCAAATTGACAAAACCCATGCTAAAGGCATTGAAACTTCTATCACTTCATAATTAAAAATTGAATCAGTAATATCATTACTTTTATTAATAAAATTAACATTTTTCTCAATTACATTTTTTGTACTTGCACCTTGTATTTTACTTAATTTCGGAATTAAAGTGAAATTTTGTGCTACCACAAAATTTGAAAGTACTAAAACTGATATTATAATTGTAAATATTCTTTTCATATATGTAATTTTATTTATATTGTTGCGGCAAAATTAACATATTTTTTCTATTAAATTAACTAAAACTTTGAGAGTTATTATCATCAATGGACCAAATTTAAATTTATTGGGCACTCGTGAAACCAATATATACGGCAATGATAGCTTTGAATCCTTTTTCAAAGTGCTTGAAAACACTAATAATCATTTAGTTAAACTTGAATATTACCAGAGTAATGTAGAAGGAGAAATTATCAATAAAATACATGAAATAGCATTTGAAAAAGGGGAGAAATATGACGGAATTATCATAAATGCTGGTGGTTATACACATACTTCTGTTGCCATTGCCGATGCCATTGCTGGAATCGATATCAAGACTATTGAAGTTCACATTTCCAATATTTTTGCAAGAGAAGAATACAGACATGTTTCTTTGTTGGCCAAAAATTGTATTGGTTCAATCAGTGGTTTTGGCCTAAAAAGTTATGAATTGGCTTTGAGTTATTTTTTAAAGCCTTAAAATAGTTTGATTTATTAAGTTAGTAAGTATTATTCTAAAATATATTCTTCGGCTTCTAAGCCATCGTTTTCTAATCTAATAATTGTTTGATGTGTGTGTGAACCAATGATAATTGCTTCAGCGATAAATAAACCGTCATCCTCTTCAATTAATACGTCATCAATTAGATGGTTTATTAAATGTTTCCAAGCATCCGTATGACTAGCATCACGGGTTTGATATTGTAAACTACCTTTAAATTCTACTTGCAATTGATGGTTCAATAGAGCAATGTCAAGCGTTGCTAAAGGTAATATCATTTCACTGATCTCCTCTGCTTTTTGTAAAATAAGTTTGGTATTATTGGTAAATAAAAGTTCAATATATTCTACAAAACTAAATATATCCTGAGGATTGGCTTTATTTACCCAAAAATGATAGGCTACTTTTTCAAGTATTTTACCTTCAGCACTTTTTAGCAACTGTAAGTGCTCGGTATTATAATACATAATTATTTGGACGCTTTATTGGCTAATTTTTCTAATTCAACTAAAATTACCTTTTCCATTTTGTCTTCAAAGTTTTCGTATCCATTTTTAACAAATTCATTACCAGTTATATTTTCATATAACTCTACATAACGATTGGTAATATTTTCAATTAAGTCATCAGGAAAAGTTGGTGCACTAGCCCCCTCTTGTCCTTGAAAACCTTGGCTAATCAACCATTGGCGAACAAATTCTTTTGAAAGTTGACGTTGTTGTTGATCTTTTGCTTGTATTGCAGCATAAGTATCTGCATAAAAATAACGTGATGAATCAGGTGTATGAACTTCATCCATTAACATAATGATACCGTTTTTATTTCCAAATTCATATTTTGTATCAACTAGAATTAAGCCTTGTTTTAAAGCATATTCAGTTCCAAAAGCATATAAATCCCTGGTGTGTTTTTCTATTTGTTCAAAATCATTTTCACTAACTAAACCTTGAGCTATGATATCTTCTTTGCTTATATCAGTATCATGTCCACTTTTGGCTTTAATAGTTGGAGTAATTATTGGAGATGGGAATTTATCGTTTTCGAGCATTCCATTGGGCATTTCGATTCCGCAAATCATGCGTTTACCACTTTTGTATTCGCGCCAAGCATGTCCAGTTAAATAACCTCTTATTACAATTTCAACTTGGTAAGGCTTACATCTATGACCAATGGTTACATTTGTATGTGGCGATGAAATAATCCAATTTGGAACAATGTTTTTTGTTAATTCAAAAAAGAATGCCGCAGTTTGATTCAACACCTGTCCTTTATAAGGAATTGCCTTAGTCATTACCACATCAAAAGCCGAAATTCTATCGGTGGCAATCATTACTAAAACATCATCATTTATATTATAAACATCACGAACTTTACCTCTATAGAAGTTTTTTTGTTTAGGAAAAAAAAAGTTAGTTGCAATTAGAGCTTTCATAATTTATTGCTTTAAAAAACGAACTGCAATGATACTCATTTAAGTATTGAAATGTCATAAAATTGTTAACTATAACAAAACTTGAAGTTAATTTAACTGATATTCAATGTAATTGAAATATTACATTTTACTTAAAAAAAAATGTTAGAAAATTAAATCAAACTCCTTTTTAACAAAATCCAATGCTTTGTGAGTAGGCGTTTCATCCATTTTCATTATTTCTTCAAAAATTGTCTTACTCAAATCAATTCCCACGCAATTTGGACCTAAATTAGCATAAGAAGTGTTGATTAAATTAATCATTTCCTCTTTTACTATTCTAATCATTTGCCAACATTGGCTCGATACGTATAGTTGTTGGGAAATATTATGAGCAAACTCCTGATTGATACTTGCTATCAATTCAATTTTTAATTGGGAAGCGCTGATTCCTGGTTGATGAATGCGCATGACCAAACTTTCTGGACTAATACGTTCTATAAATAATATCAATCGTTCATAAGCTTGTAATTTTAAAGGCAAAATAGTTTTGTCTTGCTCTCTTCTTAAGTCAATCATTCTTTTTTGATATTTATCGTCAAAAAAAGCTTTTTGCTGATAATAAACTACTAAAAAAATGACCAATGCAGGCAATAAATATTTTATAAAATCTAGGAAAAATGCGAAACTTTCTACCATAATTTGTTTTTTAAATGTAATTCAATGTTTAAATCTATAAAACCTGATTTTCCTGTTCCGAGACAGTTTCAGTTTCTGTAGCTAATGGTTTTTCATTTGGATTATCATCCAGTATTATTATTTTTTCTTCAATCATTTCAGATAGCTCTTCCATAGATTCTGGAAATGTTAACTCCATTATATTTTCAGATTCATCAATCATTTCAGATACTTCTTGTAAAGTTTCTTCCAATGAATTTTCATCCACCATTTCCTTTTGTTCGTTTATTGGTTCAATGGAATCAGTAATTTGTTTATCAATTAAAATAGGGGTTTCAATTAAAACTTCTTTTTCAATAACTGAATCTTGCGGATTGTTTTTTAAAAATAATAAGGCTTTTTCTGATGCTTGTTGTTCGGCTTGCTTTTTATT
Source organism: Bacteroidota bacterium (assembly GCA_947456185.1). Classification (GTDB taxonomy): domain Bacteria; phylum Bacteroidota; class Bacteroidia; order UKL13-3; family UKL13-3; genus JAAFJM01. Next base: position 32,009 of record CANGPW010000011.1, read on the forward strand.
AGTATGTTCTGCTTCACCAAAAACTTTATCGTCAATAATAACTGTTAACTTATAAATTTTTTGTTTGCCATGAGCTAATTCAGTTACGTTAAAGTCAAGATTCATTCCCGCTTTTTGAGTAAACTCAATTAAACGACCTTTGAAATTCTTTTCTGTTTGCTGTAATTTATCTACATCAATATGGTAACGAATTAGTTTTTCAATAATGAAATATTTTGAATTTTTATATCCTTGATCTAAAAAAATGGCACCAATAAAAGCTTCTAAAGCATTTCCAAAAATGCTGTTTCGAAGGTTAATATTTTGCATGCTTTTTTTATCGTACTCAACAAGTTTGCTTAAACCTATTTTTAGGGCTAAATCATTTAAACTTACTCTGCTTACAATTTTTGAACGAAGTTCAGTCAAAAAACCTTCATCTTTATATGGATATTTTTTAAATAAATATTCAGCAACAACAGAATTAAGTACCGCATCACCCAAATATTCCAAGCGCTCATTGCTATCTTTGCTCCCACTGTTATGAATTTTATTTGCAGTAGAATGATGACGCAATGATTGCTGATAACAACTTAAATTATAAGGCGTTAATCCAGTAATCTGTTTTATTCTAATAAATAAAACACGATTAGAAGAAAAATAATACTTAAGATAGGGAAAAAAGGTAATCAATTTTACTCCTCAAATTTCTTTAAAATAATGGAAGCATTATGTCCACCAAAACCAAAAGTATTGCTTAAAACAACTTTTACGTTCTTATGTTGTGCTTTGTTAAAAGTTAAATTTAACTTTTTGTCAAAAGCAGGATCATCAGTAAAATGATTGATTGTTGGAGGAATTATTCCTTTATTTATGGCAAATAAACCTGCAATGGCTTCTATAGCACCAGCACCTCCAAGCAAATGACCAGTCATTGACTTGGTAGAGCTAATATTAATATTGAATGCATGTTCACCAAAAACATTTTGAATTGCTTTTATTTCTTGAGGATCTCCTAGAGGAGTAGATGTACCATGTACGTTTACATAATCAACTTCGTTTGGATTCATTTCTGCATCTAATAAAGCTGCTTTCATAACGTTTGAAGCACCAATACCATCAGGATGTGGAGCAGTCATGTGATAAGCATCGGCTGTAGCGCCATATCCAACTATTTCACCATAAATTTTAGCGCCACGTGCTTTAGCATGTTCTAGTTCTTCTAGCATTAAAGCACCAGCACCTTCACCCAAAACAAAACCATCTCTATCCAAATCAAAAGGACGTGAGGCTGTTTCTGGACTATCATTTCTTTCAGATAATGCTTTCATGGAATTAAAACCTCCCATTGCAGCTTCATTAACGGCAGCTTCAGAACCACCTGTAAGAATCATATCTGCTCTATTTGATTGAATATACATAAAGGCATCACCAATGGCATTGGAGCTTGATGCACAAGCTGAAACAACTGCAAAATTGGGACCTCTAAATCCATATTTGATTGATATTAAACCTGCAGCAATATCTGCAATCATCATGGGTATAAAAAATGGACTAAAACGGGGAGTACCATCGCCTTTGGCAAATGAGGAAACTTCGTCTAAAAAAGTTTTTATTCCGCCAATTCCTGATGCCCAAATTACTCCTACTCTATCTTTGTTAACGGCATCTAAGTTAATTCCACTGTCTAAAACAGCTTCATCAGAAGTTACCATAGCAAATTGAGTAAAACGATCCATTCTTCTGGCATCTTTTTTATCAAGATGTTGATTTGGATCAAAATTCTTTACTTCGCAAGCAAATTTTGTTTTGAACTTGGAAGTATCAAATTGAGTAATTGGCGCACTGCCACTTACTCCATTTGATAATCCATTCCAATACTCCTGCAAACTGTTACCAATTGGAGTGATTGCTCCAAGGCCAGTAATTACTACTCTGCGTTTTGGCATGTAAAATAAGTTTTTGGAGATTAATTTTGTTTTAAAAATTTAAAATTCTAAATCTAATTACGATTTTACATTTGCTTCAATGTAAGTAACTGCTTGTCCAACTGTACCAATCTTTTCAGCTTGATCGTCTGGAATAGCAATATTAAATTCTTTTTCAAATTCCATAATAAGCTCAACAGTATCTAAAGAATCTGCGCCTAAATCGTTTGTAAAACTTGCTTCGTCTGTAATTTCAGCTTCTTCAACACCAAGTTTATCCATGATGATGGTTTTTACTTTTCCTCTAATTTCTGACATTTTTGTATTGTTTAAAATTTTTGATGTGGGTGCAAATAAAGCAGTTTTTATTAAAAAAATAAATTTTTTATATCATTCTAAAAAATCTGTAGCTCTAATTTGCTTAAAATTAATGAATTGTTTGTTTAATTATTTTGCTTTTTATTTTATAAGTATTTTATTTTCATATATTTATTGAAAAAGTAATTCTGAAATTATTGATTTGAAATTTTTTTTATTAATAACAATCAATATTTTTTGTGAGTATATTATAATTTTATGCCATAAGCCAAGTCACCCGCATCGCCAATACCCGGAATTATGTAACTATTTTCATTCAAATCTTTGTCAATTGCTGCAGTTATGATGTTTGCATCTGGCATGAATCGTTGAACATAAACCAATCCTTGTTCGCTAGCAATTAAACTTGCAATGAATACATTTTTTGGTTTTCCATGTTTACAAAGTGCTTGATAAGCCAAAAACATGCTTTTGCCAGTGGCTAACATGGGGTCTATTAATATAATAGTTTTATCTTTTAAAGTTGGCGAAGCCATGTATTCAACCACTATTTCAAATTCTCCTGGAGAGCTGTGTTTTCGATATGCAGAAACAAATGCAGAATCAGATTGGTCGTAAAAGTCTAAAAACCCTTCATGCATTATCAATCCCGCTCTTAAAATACTGCATATTATTGGCTTTTCATTGATAACACTTGTTTGAACTTTAGCTAAGGGTGTTTCAGTTTGAACATATTTATAAATTAATTTCTTACTAATTTCATAAGCTAATATTTGAGCAATACGAAAAAGGTTTTTTCTAAACCTAAGTGTATCTTTTTGAATTTCTTTATCTCTTATTTGAGTCAAGTAATGTTGAATGATAGAATTTGTTTCAGAAAGATTTGTAAGCATAAGTATTTATTTAACTTTAGGGGTTTTATATATTCTAACTGAATCTAGAGTATTAATATTCAAATTTATAGATTTCATTGTAACTTTTAATGGCTGAATTTGAAACTTGATGCTGTCTTGTTTTGTTAATGCTCTTACTTTAAGCAAATTGTTAATCTCATTCTGAAATTTATTGATTACTACATTAGTTTTTGCAAACTTAATTCCTTCACTTACAGTATATGGATCCGTTAAATCTGTTTGAAAAACCCTCACTCCGAATTCGCTGCTATTTTTTAACATAGGTGCAGCTGCAATTTGGTTGTAATGCTTAAAAAAAACAATGTCTCTAGTATTAAAGTTTTGAGCAGTAATGCTCTCCATTAAATTTCCTGTTGCTACTTCCCAAATTTTTATGCTTCCATCATTGCAACCTGTTGCACAATATTTACTATCAAAACTGAAGGCTACCGCAGTAACTTTCCAACAATCAACAGTTAGTTTTTTTAGTTCATTTCCAGTTTTAATATCCCAAATTCTTGCACTTTTGTCGTTGCTACCACTTAATAGGTACTTCTGATTTGGACTAACTTCAATGGCATTAACCACGTCTGTATGACCTATAAATGAACGTTGAGTTTGGCTATTTGCCACATTAATTACTCTGATGATTGGTTCTTGGCCAGCTACAAAAATAGTTCTTGGATCGTTACTCATAGCTAAAGCATTAACCTTAACATCATTTTGTAATGTTCTTAATATATTTTGAGTTTCTAAACTCCAAATTATAATTTTACCAGCATCGTCACCACTAAATATAACTTTTCCACTATTATCAAATGTTATCGCATTGATGTTTGCAGCATGTCCACTTGATGCCACTAACATTTTTATTTTTTTATAAGAACTGTCATAAACATTTATAACTAAATCGTTGGAAGCACTTGCCAACAAACTTCCTTCTTTACTGTATTTCAATGCATTAATCTGAGCATTATGGGCATCTTTAATAGTTTTTACTAATTTTATTGCAGTATCGCAACTATAAAAATTGATCGAATTTTCCCATCCTGCAGAGGCCAATAAATTATATTTTAAAGAAAAAGCCAATGCATTTAAATCATTTGAATGACCAGGTAATATAAATTGATGAGAAGCTATTTGTTTTTGTGCAAAAAGCTGTTGTACTGAAAATAAAGTGATTATAATAAATAAGATTTTTTTCATTTATTGGTTTAGGTATTTTTTGCAAACTAATAATTTTTGTTTAAAATATAAGTAATGGACAAAAATATTTATATTAATCCTGCTTTTTTATACTTTGAATATGATTTACAATGGTCAGATAAAGGACAAATATTACATTTTGGCGAACGAGCGGTGCAAGTATATCTTCCATGTAAAATTAACCAATGATGAGCAATAGCTACAAATTCTTCAGGAATATATTCCAACAATTGATTTTCGGTTTGAAGCGGTGTTTTTGAATTTGTTAATCCCAAACGATTACTAACTCTAAAAACGTGAGTATCTACCGCCATGCTTGGTTGATTAAAAACTACCGATGTAATTACATTGGCTGTTTTACGACCCACCCCTGGTAATTTTATTAATTCCTCGGTGCTTTCAGGAATTTTATTTTTAAAATCTTTCACCAACATTTGAGCCATTCCTATTAAATGTTTGCTTTTGTTACTTGGGTAACTAACCGATTTTATATAATAAAAAACTTCATCGAACTCTGCTTCTGCTAATTTTTTAGGATTTGGAAATGCTTTAAATAATTCTGGTGTGACCAAATTAATTCTTTTATCGGTACATTGAGCTGAAAGAATTACTGCTATTAATAACTGAAACGGATTTTCGTAATGTAATTCTGTTTCTGCAATTGGCTGATTAATTTTAAAATAATTAATAATATGCTCAAATCTTTCCTTTTTTCTCATAAAATAGCTTCGTAATATTTATACAATGTTTAAATCAAATTGTTTGAACAATAATTCTATTGATTATTATTGCTCCAAAATAAACTAAAATCATGAGATTTTTTATCACCATTGCCATCCTTTTTTCATTTAACTTTTATGCAAAAGCGCAAGAAAATACCGACAGCCTTCAAAATGCATTTAATCCTGAAAGCAAAAAAGCATTTTTCATGCCCAATAAAACGATTGTTTTCAATACTGCAGATTCTATTAATCCTGAATTTGAAGTGGTAAATGGAAAAGAATTGGTTTTTAAATATGAGTTTAGAAGCAAAGAATATTTGATGATTTCGGATGATGAATTTGTAGAAAGATTGTTTTTTAAAGTTTTGCCAAAAGGTAATAAATTTGTTTATAACCTTCATAATTTCAAAAAATCACATTTATTATATTCCCAAAGTTGTTTTTGTATGGATGCAGGAAATTATGTCATTCAAAAAGGAAGCATTGTAGGAAAAAAAGTAAATAAAAATACTTGGGATGTTCAAATAAAATTTAGCTTCATAGCTAGAAATACCAAGAATTTAGTGAACAAAACCTATCATTTAAAATACAAGATTGCGAAAAAAGATGACAACTAATTTTGAAATAAAACCAGCAACCATTAACGATGCACAAATCATTGTTGATTTAATAAAAGCCATTGCGGAATACGAAAAACTTTCTGACCAAGTACAAGCAACTCCCGAAACTATTATTGCGCATTTATTTTCACGTAAATCTTATGCTGAATGCATCATAGCATTTGAAAACAACAAACCTATTGGTTTTGCATTGTTCTTTCATAATTTTAGCACATTTGTAAGTAAACCCGGAATTTATTTGGAAGATTTGTTTGTGTTAGAAAGCCACAGAGGAAAAGGATACGGCAAAAAATTATTGCTACAAGTAATTGCGTTAGCAAAACAAAGAAACTGTGGACGAGTTGAATGGAGTGTATTGAATTGGAATAAACCGGCTATTGATTTTTACGAAAGTTTGGGTGCTACCGCAATGAACGAATGGACTACTTATAGGTTAAATGAAGAATCAATATCTACACTTTTAAACAAATGATTATAAATATATATACCGATGGCGCAGCAAGGGGAAACCCAGGAAATGGTGGCTATGGCATAGTTTTAACAAGTGGGAAATTCAAAAAAGAACTTTCAGCTGGTTACCGATATACTACTAATAACCGCATGGAATTATTGGCCGTTATTGTTGCTTTGAAGCAATTAAAAAATCTAAATATGCAAGTAAATATTTATACCGATAGTAAATATGTGTGCGATGCTATTGAAAAAAAATGGGTTTTTGGTTGGAAAGCAAAAGGATTTGTAGGTAAAAAAAATGCCGATTTATGGAACGAGTTTTTGAAAATATTTGCGCAACATCAAGTAAAAATGCATTGGGTTAAAGGACATGCTGGCCACCCTGGAAACGAACGCTGCGATGTGTTAGCCACAGAAGCTGCCGATAATAAATCCAATTTGTTAATTGACCATGTATATGAACAAGAGCATAAAGCAGAAAATGGTTTGTTGTAAATAAATTTCATTTCAAAAAACTCCTTGAACTCGGTCATCGAGCTTGTCAAAACGATCCTCCATATTAAATTTAAAATAGTTCACTTTAAATTTTATACTATAAAAGTTAGCATTTATAATTATCGCCCCCTGATTCAATATAAAAATTTATTGCCAATGCAAATTAAAAATTCAATATTTATTAAATATATTGCCCACATGCTTAAATCCCGTTTAATAATCTTTTTTTCTTTATTCACTTTTATTGTAAATGCGCAGGAAAAGCCCGTTACTGCTACTTTAAATAAAAAAGCAGACAAATTATTTAATCAAGCTTTAGAAAATTTTACCCTTCAAAATTACAGTGAAGCCATTTTGCTTTGCAATAAAGCCATTCAAGTTGATGACAATTACATAGATGCTCATATGCTTTTGGCCGATTTGTATGAAGAGGAAGAACAAGCAGAAAAAGCGTATCAATTATACCATAAATTGATAAAAGTAAATCCTAAATTTCCTTTAAGTTACTTAGGATTGGCAACTCATATGTATGAAAATGCAAATTACGATAGTGCACAATTTTATATTAAAAAATTTGTTCCTTTTCCTGATTGGTTTGCCAGAAAAACTGCTGGTTTAAAACTCGAAAAAAACATTGATTTTGCTGTGGAAGCCATGAAGCATCCAGTTCCTTATAAACCAATTAATTTAGGTGCAAATGTAAACTCTATTCACGATGATTATTTTCCTGTACTTACGGCAGATCTACAAACACTTTTATTTACCCGAAACTTAGGTGATAGAAGAACAGGAAATGAAGATTTTTTTATCAGTAAAATAGAAGGAAGTGGTTATTCAAAAGCTAAACCGATTGGTGCGCCCATAAACAGTGATAAAAATGAAGGTACCGCTTCTATCAGTGTGGATGGCCAGTATATATTTTATACTTATTGTGCCGAAGTAGAAACGAGTTGTGACATATTATTAAGTGTGCTTGATGGATTAGAATGGAGTGCGCCAAAAAACTTAGGACCTCCTGTAAATACGCGCAGCTGGGAAACACAACCGAGTGTATCATTCAATGGAAAAACTGTTTATTTTGCAAGTACCAGGCCAGGTGGTTTTGGTGGCAGTGATATTTGGATGACATTTTATAATAATGGGAAATGGGCGCCTCCTATTAATTGTGGACCAGAAATAAATACTGAAAAAGATGAACAATATCCTTTTATAGCGTTAGACGATAAAACACTATTTTTTGTAAGTGCAGGACATCCAGGAATGGGCGGTTTAGATATTTACAGCAGTAAAAGAACCAACAACGGACGCTGGCAAACACCGGTAAATATTGGGTATCCAATAAATACTAACAAAGACGAACAAAGTTTTAGCATTACCAGCGATGGAATCAATGCTTTTATTTCATCGGCTAAAGATGGTGGATTTGGTGGATTAGATATTTACCAATTTGAACTATATAAAGATGCAAGACCAGAGCAAACAGGTTATGTAAAAGGAGTGGTTTACGATGCAGTTAAGAAAAATAAACTAGCAGCTAAATTAGAATTAATTGATTTAGCTACAAAAAAACCTGTGATTGAAAGCCGTTCAAACAAAACTACTGGTGCCTTTTTATTAAGTTTGCAAGGCAATAAAAATTATGCATTGAATGTGAGCTTGGCTGGATATTTATTTTACTCAGAAAATTTTAGTTTAAAAGAACAAAATAATATAGAACCTTTATTTTTAGATATTCCATTAACTCCAATTATTGCTGGAGCAAAAGTGGTTTTGAAAAATATTTTTTTTGAAACTGCTAAGTTCGATTTAAAACCAGAATCGGTTACAGAATTAGATAAATTAGTACAGTTTTTACAAATAAATCCAAAGGTTAGAATTGAAGTTAGTGGTCATACCGATAACCAAGGTAAAAAACAAGATAACTTGACATTATCAAATAACCGTGCCAAGGCAGTTTATGAATATTTGGTGACAAATAAAATTGAATCATCAAGAATTACTTATAAAGGATATGCCGAAACACAACCTTTGTTTGACAATTTAACAGAGTCAAATAGGGCCAAAAATAGAAGAACAGAATTTAAAATTATTTTATAAAAACTATACATGTTTACAAGCAAAACAACCGTAAGAGTTCGATATTCTGAAACCGATAAAATGGGTGTGGTATATCATGGAAACTATGCGCAATACTTGGAAATAGGGCGTACAGACGCTTTGCGACAATTAGGATTAACCTACAAAAGTTTTGAAGACAATGGTATTATGATGCCTGTGTTAAGTTTAAATTGTAAGTATTTAAAATCGGCATATTACGATGATGAATTAACAATTATCACTATGTTAAAAGTAATGCCAAAAGTGCGCATTCATTTTTATTTTGAAATATACAATCAGCAAAATGAATTATTGACAAAAGCGGAAGTTGAATTGGTAAATATTGATATACAAACAAAAAAACTTACTTCATCTCCAACAGTTTTAATTGAAGCATTGAAACCATTTTTTTTTATTAATTAAAATATATTTAACTAATAAACAATTGTTTTTAGAAGATACTGTATAATTTTTTTTTATTTAACAACTCTAATTCAAAATTATTAGCTTTAAATTTCCATAAATATTATTTAATTAACTTTTTATTACCTTCTTTTTATTATCAATGTAATTGTTAAATTTGCACTCTTTAAAAAAATTTCTAATTAACTTAGAAGTAATTGATAAAAAATGAAAATAAAAAACCTTATTATACTTAGCAGCATTGGATTAGCTTTGTTAACTTCTTGCGTAGCAAACAAAAAGTATATTTTGATGCAAAATGCAAAAACAAGTACCGCTTCCGATACCAGTAAAAGTAATTACCAATTAGACCGAACCATATATAAGTTACAAGTAAATGACATTTTATATGTGAGTGTGGCTTCTACTGATGAAAATATTTCTAAAGCTTTTTCTCATTCTATGGGAACACCAGTAAACTTGCAAATTCCCAGTGGAATTGGAAGTTTGCTATATTTAATAGGTTATTCAATTAATCCATCAGGTGAAATTAATTTACCCATTATAGGTAATTTAAAAGTAAGTGGTTTATCAATTTCTGAAGCAAAAGAATTAATAGACATAGAACTTCAAAAATATTTTAAAGTATACCACCTAATAGTTCAGTTAGCTGAAATGCCATTTACCATAATAGGTGAAGTTAACAGGGCTGGTCGTTTTAGTGGCATGGTAAACCAAGTTACAATGATGGAAGCATTAGCCTTAGCAGGCGATTTTACTACCATTGCAAATAGAAAAAATGTGACTATCATACGTCAAAATGCTGATGGAGTTAAAGTTTTTAAAGTAGATTTTACCAAAGCAGATTTAATCAATTCGCCATATTATATTCTTAGACCAAATGATGTGGTATATGTAGAGCCATTAAAATCTCGTTCAATAGGCAATTTTAGTAGTTTTCAAAACTCATTATCTACCATCATTCCACTGTTAACTACTTTGGTTTTAGCCACTAATACCTACCTAATTATAAATAGATAACATGGAAAACAACAAGGATAATAATACCGCTCAGCAATCAAACTTTTCAGACGATTCAATTAGTCTTAAAGTTATTTTAGGGAAGTTCATTGCCTTTTTGCCTTTCATTATATTAAGTATTATAATTTCACTTTCCATAGCATATTTGGTAAACAGGTATGCTACACCTAGGTATGCTTTAAAAGCAACACTATTAATTAAAGATAAAAGTAGGGGTGCATTTGATGGTGCTGAAAGTTTTTTACAAGGTTCATCATTGCTTATGCAAAGCAAAAACATTGAAAATGAAATTGGAATATTAAAATCAAGGTCATTGATAGAAGAAACTTTACGTAAATTAAATTTTAGGGTTTCCTATAATGTAGAAGGTAATATTAAAAAATCAGAAGTTTTTGACAATCCTCCATTTTTAGTTGATATTGATACCAACCATTTTCAAACATACGATTTACCCATTTATGTATCATTTATTGGTAATAACCAAGTAGAAATAAGCAGTAATGATAAGGCAGGAAAAGTTTTAATTCCATATAATGAAAAGCCTGTAGAAGGCTTAGTAAATGGGAAAATTGCAACAGCAAAATTTAATTATAACAATGTAATTGAATTAGGAAATTTAAAAATAAAAATTACCCTTTTTGATAAAAATTTAATTAATAACCGTGAAAGTAAATATTCATTTAAATTAACTACTAATACTGCATTGATAAAAATGTATTATGATAAGTTTACTGTAAAAACTATTAACAAACAATCTTCCATTGTTGAAATAGAAAGAGAAACTGAATTTCCAGAAAGAGATTTAGTTTTTTTAGATGCATTATGTAATGCTTATATCAATGAAGGATTAGACGACAAAGCTCAAATTTCTAAAAATACAATTCACTTTATAAATATTCAATTAAATGAACTAAAAGACACCTTACAAAATGTAGAAAATAGGTTAGTGGAATTTAAATCCAATAATAAAATATTAAGTATGGGTGAAGATGGAAAAGAAGGAAAAGTAATCATTGAAAAATTATATAAATTAGAGGAACAAAAAGCAATTGAACAATCTAAGTTTAAATATTACTCTTACTTATATGAATACATTTACAAAAACAAAAATTTTAAAGAAGTTATAGCTCCTAGTGCCATGGCAATTGTAGATCCTTTATTGAATTCATTAATTTTAAAATTGGCTGAACTATATACCAAGAAAATTACATATGAAAACAGTATGAAAGATGCCAATCCCGCTGTTTATGAGATTGACCAAAACATTAATAATATCAAATTATCATTGATTGAAAATCTAAATAATATAAAAAAACAATCTCAGTTAATTGTAAACGATTTCAATATACAAATCAAAAAAGTAGAAAAGGATTTAAGTACCATTCCCGCATCTCAACGTCAGTATTTAAATATTAATAGACGTTATAATATAAGTGATAAATTATATACTTATTTACTCGAAAAAAGAGCAGAAGCTGGCATTGCTGGTGCATCGGTAGTAGCTGATAATAGAGTGATTGATAAAACTGTAATAACTGGGAAAATATATCCTAAAACTGCCGTTATTTATTCCATTGCATTGTTAATTGGCCTTATTATCCCATTAATACTTATTTATATCATTGACTTTTTCAATACCAATATTACCAATCATCAACAATTACAATTGGTAACAAAAATTCCATTGATTGGAAATATCATTCACAATACAAGTAACAATGCTTTAGTTATTGCTAATTCTCCAAAAGCCAGTATTTCGGAATCTTTTCGTAATTTAAGAAGTAATTTAAATTACGTTATAAATGATAAAAATAAAAAAGTAATTCTTGTTACTTCTACCGTTTCTGGAGAAGGTAAAACCTTTGTTTCTATGAATATTGCCTCTGTAATTGCTATCAGTGGCGCAAAAACATTGTTGATTGGTGTGGATTTACGTAAACCAAAAATTTTCCAAGATTTTAACTTAAATAATGCCGTAGGTTTAACCAATTATTTAATTGGAAAAGTAACCGTAGATCAAATAATTCAAAAATCTGGTATCAATAACTTAGATGTTATTACTGCTGGACCTACCCCACCAAACCCTTCTGAATTATTAATGAGTGATGGCTTTAAAAATTTATTGGATCTAATGAAAGATAAATATGATTATGTAATATTAGATACGCCTCCAATTGGATTAGTTGCGGATGGATTAGATTTAATGAAATATGCTGATTTAATTTTATATATAGTTCGTCAAAAAGTTAGTAAGAAAAATTACTTAAACTTAATTAACGATATTTATATGTCAGATAAAACCAAAAATATTGGATTGGTATTTAATGATGTAAACTTTGCCCCTGTTTATGGATATGGATATGGTAATGGTTATGGATATGGATATGGTTATGGATATGGTTATGGATATGGATATGGTTATAGTTATGGAGCATATTCAAGTTATGGAGCATATGGAAATGAAACTGAAAAGCATGAAAAACCATTCTGGAAACGAATTATAGGATTATAAAAAAAGCTAATCAAATGAGTAGCTTTTTTTTGATAAATTTTTCACGTCTATCTTTCCATTCTGATACATCTAAATTATTTTTTTTATTAATTGACCATTGTTTTCAATTCAACAAAGACATGAAAGCTTTAAGTTTTTTATTCTTTTTTCATAATTAGTAACCTCTAAGTTTGAAACTTAATTATTAGATAAATATAACTCAAAACTATTTTTATTAAAACAAATTTAAGCAATGAAAAACCATTTTTATTTATTTACAAACTTAAAACAAATATAAAATCACAAATAATATAATACATTAGAGCCATTAAATTAATGAAATTAATGAAATTAATGAAATTAATGAAATTAATGAAATTACTAGACTTAACATATAACCAGAATATAAACTTACAATATTCCAATAAAAAAGATTGTATTTTTATGCTAGCATTGAACGAGAATTTGCAAAACCATGTTCATTCGTTTCATGCTGGTGCTATTTTTTCATTAGCAGAAGCTACAAGTGCTCAGTTATTAATAAATACATTTAAGGTGTTTGAAAACAATGCTATTCCTTTATTAAGAGCAACCAATACAAAATATAGAAAACTTGGCTTGACTAATATATATGCAAAAGGAATTATAATAAATGAAACCAAAGAAGATTTAATCAGCAAGTTGAATGAAAAAAAACGAGTATTGGTAGAAATAAAAGTGGATGTTATAGATGATGCAGATTGTATTGTTTTTACTGGAATATTCGAATGGTTTTTAAGCATTATTAAATAAAAAGGCACCATCAATATTTAATATTGACAGTGCCAAAATATTTATGCTAACTTATTAAGTTAGTTCTTTAAAAACTTACTATAATAAATTTTATCATCAATAGCTATTTTTACTAAATAGATGCCTTTATTCAATTCATTAACTGGAACAATAATTTGTTTATTAAATATTCCTTTGAATTCTTCTTTACCGGTTAAATCAAACAAAGTTATATCTCCATTATTGGAACTTTCAGTAATTTCTATTGTTACAAATTCATTAGCTGGATTTGGATAAACTTTAACATATGAATTAGCCAATAATGTTTCAACGGAAGTATTTGTTATTACAATTTGTTTAGATGAAGAATCGGTACAATTATTTTTATTTTTAGCTATTAATTTAACGGTATAATTTCCGCTTTTATTATAGGTAAATGTAGCATTCGTTTTAATTGATGTATTATTACTTGCATCACCAAATATCCATAAACTACTGGTGGTGTCAGATGATAAATTGGTAAAAACTACTTTGTTTTTATTTACATTATTGCTATCTGTTTTAAAGTATTCAAAACTAAAATTAGCATTTGGATTTGGGTAAATGGTAATTGTAACTTCATTCGATGAATCCCTACAATTGGTAAAGGTATCAATAACTATTGCTTTAACTGAATTAGTAGCATTTAAAGTAAACATGTTGGTAAAATTAATTACCTCAGAACTTCCGGCATACAATAGTTTTCTTATTGGAACAATTTGATAATATTGAAAGAAATGCGAGTTAGCACCTTTTGCCGCTCTTGCATCTATGGCTTCCCCTTGACAATAGGTTGGAACAAACTTATCGGGAACCAAATTAGGTTTAATCGGACTAATATTTCCTTTAATAACAAAGGCAGAATCTACTATTGGACAAACATTATCGGTGCTGTCTTTTACTTTTATTCTAACTAAATTATTGCCTTTCTTGGCATTAAAAGTATAAAGTGAATTACGACTAAATGTAGATACATTATTTTCAAACTCATACTGAATGATGTAATTTGGATTTGAAATATCAGATAATTCAATGGTTGAGGGCATGCTTGTATTCAAACTATTGATACAAATATTTTTATTATAAGCAAATGTAATATTGATAGGATTACATCCATTGTTCACACAAGTTTTAGTTCCTGTAATTCCCGCTCCACAGGGTCCAATTGCTTTTGCTCTTACCAAAATAGTTACCGATGAATTAGGCATCAATCCAGTGACATTATGAGATAATTGATTAGCTCCATTGGCATCACTCCATGAATTTCCATTGTTAGTACTAATTTCATAATTACTATATCCAGCAACTTGAAGCCAAGTAAACTGCATGCTTGATGTAGTACTACTGCCACATGAAACTGTTGGTGCACTAGCTTGTTCTTGAATTAAAATATATTTATTAGACAATGTATTGGTACAACCACTTTGAGAAATTTTTGGAGTTATTTTATAAAATCCACCCATGTTTCTTTTTAAAATAAACAAAGGATTAGTACTCGATTGAACAAGTGTATCGTTAACAAAATACTGAGCAGTAAATCCACTTCCTGATAAGTCAAATACTACTGAATCATTTTTACAAATGGTATCTTTTGAAGCAAACAATGTTGATTGGGGTAGATTGGCTTTGATGGGTTTTATAAAACTAGAATTAGCAAAGCAGCCAGATGAATTAGTAACCCTAACTCGGTAATTTAAACTATCAGCAACCCTAATTGACGAAGCAGTATAGTTTCCTGGAGTCCATAAATACTGTAGGCCAGTTCCGGTATTTGCCTGAAGAGTAATACTATCATTGCTGCAAATAGTTAAACCATTAGGTGCAGTAATAGATGCTGTTGGCTTTGCTATAACACTTACATTTAAACTTACTTGAGGTGATGTACCATCAGCGTTAGAAGTCGTTAATCTAATAGTTTTTGTACCAGTGGTGGTATATACTAGATTTACGTTTTGGCCATTTGCAGTAGTTGGATTGTAATTTAAAAACTGCCAGTTAAAAGTAGTAGGGTTATTAATTCCACTTCCTGTTAAATATAATGTATCGCCCAAACAAATGGTAGTAGTTGAAGGTGTAATTACCGCTGTTGGAAGATTTGTTGTTGCTTGACTAATAGTGTAGGTTTTTAAATAAATTAAATCGCCCGATGTATTTGAATTATTATTTGTTCCATTAAAAGCTGTATAAAAAGATACTGTACCAGTACCCGAAATTGGGGCAGTCCAATTAAATGTCCATGAACCACTGTTGCTTCCACTTTGTGAAATATATGTTTTACCTGAACTTATTTGTAAACCAGTTCCCGTGCCTGCAGCAATTGTTCCAGCCATTGCATTAGAGGAATTTAAACTAGTAAGTTGAAATCCGTTTTTACTAGTAGCTGCCGAATTTCCATTAAAGGTTAATGTATAAGTAGTACCTGGAATATAGCCATTCGTGGGCAAACCAGTTAATGCAATTGAACTCCATGCTGTTCCACTGGTAATAGCCGAACCTCCGTGGCATGATGTACAGTTTCCATTTCCGGGATCGCCTGCATTAGCCGCAGGTGGATTACTCGAATAAGTAAAAACAGTTAATGATAATAAGCATATTGCTGATATACATATAGTACGATAGATAGTAGATGTTTTAATCATATATTTAAAATTTTGTTTTGCAATAATATATTAATTAAATATTAATTTTAAAAACGCTTTGTCATATTTTTCAATTTAACCTATTTATCTTAGTTATTCTATATAAAATAATTAATGCAAACAAACTTTATACCTTTGTAGGAGGTTAAATATAAAAACAAAAAAGTTAGAAGCTATTAGCCAATATCAATGCAAAACATACACCAATTAATATTTACTGCCGATGGTTCTCATACTTTGTTGCATGAAGCATTGAACGAAACATATCACTCCAAAAATGGTGCATTGCAAGAAAGCTTGCATGTATTTATTCAAAATGGTTTATTTCATTTTATAAATCAAAATCCAGTTGAATCAATCCATATTTTTGAAGTGGGATTTGGAACTGGGTTAAATGCTATTCTTACTTTGAAAAATGCTACTTATAATAAATTCAATATTAAATATACTTGTCTTGAAGCTTTTCCATTAAATATTGAAATTATTAAGCAATTGAATTATATAGATGATGAGAATGATGATTTAAAGTTATTGTTTTATAAAATGCATCAATGCAATTGGAATGAATGGGTAAAAATAAATGAGCATTTTTCTATTTATAAAATGGAAAACAAACTTGAAAATATTGACTCCAATGAATTACTAAAAATTAGTCATCCATTTGACATTATTTATTTTGATGCTTTTGCACCAGATAAGCAACCAGAACTTTGGACTACCGATATATTTAAAACTGTATTTGAAGCCATGAATATTGGAAGTATACTTGTTACTTATTCAGCAAAAGGCGATGTTAAAAGAGCTTTGCGTGAAGCAGGTTTTATAGTAAAAAGATTAGCCGGACCAATTGGAAAAAGGCATATGCTGTTTGCAGAAAAAGGCAATAGTTTATAGATGATAGACCATGGACAAAAAATTGTATTAACCAATCAACTCAATTAACATAATCAACCAATCAACTCAACCATGCAAGTAAACTATCTCATCATCGGACAAGGATTAGCTGGAACTTTATTGGCTAAAGAATTATTAGTAGCAAACGAAAGTTTTTTGATCATAGATGCCTTTAAGGAAAGTACTTCAACCAAAGTTGCAGCCGGAATGTTCAACCCCATTAGTGGAAAACGAATGGTAAAAAGTTGGAATGCCGATGAATTGTTACGCGATACTTTGGAAGCTTATACCTCATTAGAAAAAATGCTTGATTGTAAATTACTCTATCAACAAAATATTTATCAATTATTTGGTTCAGTTAAAGAACAAAATGATTTGTCGAGCCGCATGGATAATCAAGATTTTTCGAAACATGTAAATTTATTTCCTACAAAAGAACCTAATTTGAATGATGCTTTTGGTACTTTTGAAATAAAAGAAACTGGATGGGTTTATACACGTTTGTTGATAGAAAAAATGCGTGCTTTTTTCATTGAAAAATCAAATTTGATTGATGAGGAATTTGATTATAATTTACTCACTTACAAAGAGGGAAACTGGCATTATAAAAATAACATTGCTAAGCATATTATTTTTTGTGAAGGGTATAAAAATATTCATAATCCTTTCTTTAAATACTTGCCATTTGTGCTATGCAAAGGAGAAGTGTTTACCATAAAATGTAATGATATTGCAAAAGATAAAATCATTAAAAAAGGAATTTACTTGGTTCATCTGCACGATGATATTTACAAAGTTGGCGCAACTTATGAGTGGAACGATTTAACAGAAAATACTTCGGAACAGGGCAAAGCATTTTTAATAGAAAAGCTTGATGATATATTGAATTGCGAATATGAAATTATCAATCATGAAGCAAATATTAGACCTACCACCAAAGACAGAAAAGCCATCATTGGAGAGCATTATGAACATAAAAATATGTTTATTTTAAATGGCTTAGGAACTAAAGGTGTGATGCATGCGCCATATTTAGCCAAACAGTTATTGGCACATATTACCTTAGGAAATGAAATAGATAAAGAAATAAATATCAAGCGCTTTGATCAATTAGTTGTCAGTTGATTGTTGCCAGTTGATAGACAATAGACAATAGACAATAGAAAATAGACAATAGACAATAGTTAATAGATATAAGTTGAAGTTAAATTATGCTTGTATTTTCAATAATTTACTTGATTCTTTTCTGATATGAATGGTATTTGTAACTCTAAAAGAATAGCTATAATTGGTTTAATAAATAAATAAAATGGGGTTTTTATTTATTTATTAAACCAATAGATTTTGAATATTTATTTTTTCTTTAATGTTTCAATTTCTTTCTTCAAAGCTATGATCATTAATTGTTGTTCTTGAATGGCTTTAACCATTGGTGCTAATAAATCGTTGTAACGCACACTGTACATGCCCGCATCATCTTTTGAAATGATACCATTATTAGTTACCCCTGCATTGTTTAAAGTGGCATCTAATTCTTGCGCTATAAAACCATATTCTAATTTTTTACTTTCATCATTGTTTCTAAAATAAGAAACAGGACGTAATTGATTAATAAAGTCTAAGCCTAAGTTGCTATTTTGAATATTAGACTTCCAACGTTTATCGCTGGTAACTGTCCATGCTACTTGAACACCTGCATAAGTTACAGCAGTATTTCCAACACGAACTTGGTTACTGGCAGTAGCACTTGGTGTTTGTGCATTATAACCTATGGCTGTATTATTACTTCCAGTGGTATTTAAACTTAAAGCGGTGTTTCCTAAAGCAGAATTATTATTACCAGTTGTATTTTGATATAATGACCTAACTCCACTTGCCGTATTGTTATATCCTGTAGTATTAAAATATAATGAAATATAACCATCAGCCATATTTTCATATCCTGAAGTATTGGAATTTAATGAAGCAGTTCCTATTCCAGTATTCTTATACCCAGTAGTGTTTGAATACAATGCCAACTGACCATTGGCGGTGTTTTCCGCTCCTGAAGTATTAGAAAACATTGCTAAATAACCAACGGCTGTATTTGCATTACCAGTATTATTTGCTGGAGTTGTAGAACCACGAAGTGCTGCATAACCAACAGCAACATTTTGACTTTCAAAAGCAGTTGTTGTATTATTTGCATATTGCATGGCATTAGTTCCAATTGCAGTAGCTAAACTTCCTGCAGTATTTGAAACTAATGCACCATTTCCGACAGCCGTATTATAATATCCTATAGAATTATTTAATAATGATACATAACCAATGGCTGTATTAGCATAACCAGTTGTATTAGCATACATTGCTCCATTCCCATTTGCAATGTTTGCATTTCCAGTAGTATTTGAATATAATGCCATCAGACCGCTAGCTGTATTTTCGGAACCCGTTGTATTAAAATTCATTGCACCTTTACCAATTGCTGTATTCTGTGAACCTGACGTATTGAAATATAAAGCAGCTGTTCCCAAAGCAGTATTCAAAAATCCTGTAGTGTTTGAAAACAAAGCAACTGTTCCAAATGCTGAGTTATCATTTCCTGTTGTATTAGAATACAAAGCAAAATTTCCAATTGCTGTATTGTAGCTTCCAGTTGTATTTGAATACAAAGTTTGATGCCCATTTGCTGTATTCCCGCTTGCAGTGGTGTTATTCATTAATGCAGAATCACCAGTTGCAGTATTATTATTACCCGTTGTGTTTCTGTATAATGCACTAAATCCATTAGCAGTGTTGGAATATCCTGTAGTATTAGAATACAATGAAGAACATCCGATTGCAGTATTATTATTACCAGTCATATTTAAATACAATGCACCATTACCAGCTGCAGTATTGTAACTACCAGTAGAGTTTAAATGCAATGCAAATGCACCAGTTGCAGTGTTATTATTACCCGTTGTATTAGAAAATAATGAATATCTTCCAGTTGCTGAATTTTGACTACCAGTTGTATTAGAATTCAATGCCCTATTACCAATTGCTGTATTCCAAACACCAGTAGTGTTTAAATTCATTGAATAATTTCCAATAGCTGTATTTTCATAGCCTGTTGTATTAGAAAATAATGAATATCTTCCAACTGCAGTATTTGAATAACCAGTTGTATTTGATCTCATAGCTGAAAGACCAATTGCAGTATTGCTAGCCCCGGTTAAGTTATTATAAAGTGAGTTAAAACCTAAAGCAGTATTACTGGTACCTGAAGTATTTAAACATAATGCATTTTTACCAATTGCGGTGTTGGCATAGGCTGTAGTGTTTGAAAATAATGCAGAATCACCCACAGCTGTATTTGAATTCCCTGTAGTAGTGGAAGCCATTGACAAAAAGCCAACGGCTGTATTGCTATAACCAGTAGTATTTGCATAGAGCGCTCCATTTCCGTTTGCAGTATTATAACTGCCAGTGGTGTTACTATTTAAAGCCACAACTCCAGTTGCTGTATTAAATGAACCTTCCGTATTAACTGATAATGCCTCTTCTCCAAGTGCAGTATTGTTTGAACCAATGGTATTATTCCATAAAGTATTTGCACCAACAGCAGTGTTATAATTTCCAG
>CANGPW010000012.1 GCA_947456185.1 Bacteroidota bacterium
TCCTCAAAATTTCCTTCACGAATTAATCGCAAGAACATTTTTGAACCCGTTACATTGGTTCGCTCACCCACATTTACAAAATTGGTTTCTTTTGTAATCACTAATGGCTCTAAGCCCGAAAGGCGTAATGTATAATCTTTATTCATTTTTTTGTTTTTTGTTTAACCACAGAGGCCACTGAGATTTTTTCACAGAGAACACGGAGGAGTTTTTGTTTAACCAAAGTGTTCACTGAGTTTTTTACACGGAGAACTTGATGGTTAAATTATATAATTCTTTATCTAATTTGCTAATCTAACAATTCCGTCTTTTAAATATTTAACATTAAAGTTTATCAAAAGTCCAATTTTATAGTTGCCTAATTTTTGATAAGTTAATAATTGAGCCTTATGAACATCATTCAACGCCTCAACAGATTTTATTTCAATTACCACTTTATTTTCAACCAATAAATCAATTCTGTAACCTATGTCTAGCTTTACTTCTTCATAAATTAGTGGCATAGGTTTTTCTTTTTCCACAAATAATCCTTCATATTTTGTTAAACGATAAAACAAGCATTCTTTGTAGGCTGATTCCAATAAACCAGGACCCAAAGCTTTGTGAACTTCAATGGAAGCTCCAATTATTTTACTTGTAATTTCATTTATCTCCATGTTCTCAGTTAATTCGTTCAAAAAAATCTTAACGTCCTTTATTTAAATTTCTCGGTGACCTCTGTGAAAAAATCTCAGTGGCCTCTGTGGTTAAATACCCGAAACAGAATGTAACTCTCTAGGACTGTAATTGGAAGCCATATTAGCAATTGCCTTAATATGATCAGGTGTTGTTCCGCAACAGCCACCTAAAATATTTACCAATCCTTCTTTACAAAACTCTTCTACTTGCTTAGCCATTGCCGCAGGGCTTTCATCATATTGACCAAATTCATTGGGCAATCCTGCATTTGGATATGCACTAACAAAAAATGGTGAATGTGTAGCCATTACTTGCAAATACGGACGCAAAGCACTTGCTCCCAATGCACAGTTTAAACCGATACTCATTAAAGGTGCATGTTGCATACTTATTAAAAATGCTTCTGTTGTTTGTCCTGATAATGTTCTGCCAGAGGCATCTGTAATTGTTCCCGAAATCATAACAGGTAAATGTTTTCCAATTTCTTCAAAAACTTCATCTACTGCATATAATGCTGCCTTGGCATTTAACGTATCAAATATGGTTTCAATCAATAAAATATCAACGCCACCTTCAATTAATTTGATGGCTTGTTGCTTGTATGCTTTTACTAATTCATCAAAAGTAGTAGCTCTATAACCAGGATCGTTCACATCAGGACTGATAGACAATGTTCTATTAGTTGGACCCATTGCGCCAGCAACAAACCTAGGTTTATGCGGTTCTTTTGCTGTCATTTCATCGGCTACCTCACGCGCTATTTTTGCAGAATAATAGTTAATATCATCTACCAAATGTTCCAAATGATAATCAGCTTGTGCAATGGTTGTTCCACTAAAAGTATTGGTTTCAACAATATCGGCACCCGCTTCATAATATAAACGATGAATGCCTTTAATAATTTCAGGGTGAGTTATAGAAAGTAAATCGTTATTCCCTTTTAACGGATATGCGTGGCTAGCCAAAGCTTCATTTCTGAAATCCGCTTCTTCTAATTGATGACGTTGAATCATGGTACCCATTGCACCATCTAAAATCACAATTCTTTGTTTTAATATATCGTATATGTTCATTTTTTTTCAATGTTCATAGTCTATAGTCGATTGACCATAGGTTTATAAATTCAAAAGCCATGGACTATGGTCTATTAGCTATTGACTTTTCCAGTAAATTTTTCCGATTGTGTGTTTGACAGCAACGCAATTGCAAAGCATTCATTCACTTATCAGTTCTCTCATATTGAGATAGGTGTTGGCACTCCGCTACAAAGTAGTTTTTGCCAAGACATCATAGGGCCTATTCCCTCCGTCTTTCTGGATAAGTGGGGCAAATATAAAAAAGTATGTGATTTAAAAAAATTCTTTTATAGTTGATAGGTTAATTGAGTTATAAGTTGATTGCGTAAAAATATCAAACTAAAATGACAACTATCAACTACCCTAAATCCAACCTTTTTTCTTGAAAGTAAGCATTACAGCTCCCGAAGAAATAATCATTGCTAAAATGCAAAGAAAGAAACCAAAGGGTTGGTTAGCGCCAGGAATATTGGTAAAGTTCATTCCAAACATTCCCGAAATTAATGTAGGTGGTAAAAACGCAATTGAAAAAACAGTGAAGCGCTTTAATACTTTATTTTGATCTAAATTAATTAAACCTGTTAAAGTATTTTGTAAAAATTCTAATCGTTCAAAGTTAAATACGCTGTATTCAATAAGTGATTGTATATCTTTAATGATTATACGTAACCTAACTTTTCTATCTTCAGGAAATAAACTGCTTTTTAATAAATTTGAAAGTACTCGTTGCTTATCAATCATGCTTTCACGCAACATCATGGTGCTTTCTTGTAAGTCGGTAATATCTAATAAAAACTCACTATTTGGATTTCTGTCTGTACTTAAAGTACGGCTAAAAACAGTGATTTCATTAGAAACTCTTTCAATTAAATCTGCTTCTAAATCAATGCGTGTTTCTTGTAAACTCATCAATACGTCAAAGCCAGAATTAAACATTTCGCTATTGGCTTTCATTTTTCTTACTACATCAGCAAAAGTAGAAAGATCAGCCTGGCGAAAAGTATATAGTATACTGTCTTTTATAATAAATGAAACTGCATGTTTTTCGTATTGTCCATTTTCTAAACGAAGAAAATTACTATTGGCTGTTATTTCATTATTTCTTTCAAAATAACGTGAACTGCTTTCAATTTCAGTAATTTCCTGGGGAGTTTGAATGCTAATTTTAGATTTACTTTCAATCCATTCTTCCTCCTCAATTGTGGGTGCCTGCATATCTACCCACATAATATTTGTGAGTAAATCCAAACGTTTTACATCGTTATCTTTAAGTATTTTATCGCCTTGCCTATAAAATATACGAATCATGGGCTGCAAGATAAACCTTTTTTTTTAGTATGAAATATGAAATTATTATGAATAAATAATTCAATGTATAAAAACGCCAATTGATATTTACCTAATTACAGTAAAATTTCCGTTTTTAGTGTATGCAGCATCATCAAATCCAGTGTAGTTTAATATGTAAAAATATACATCGTTTTGAACTGAATTATTATTTAAAACACCTTTCCAATATTCTTTTTTATTATTGGTTTCAAAAATCATTTCTCCCCAACGATTGAATATTTTTAGGTGATACGTTTTAACAAATGAATTTTTCATTTCTAATAATTCATTTAATCCATCTCCATTTATGGAAATAGCATTTGGAGGATAAACATTTGGCTGTTGGAACAAAAATATTTCATTTGACTTACTTTGAGCCAAGGATCTGTCTAAAGTTCCATCTGGTAAAGCCTCTAGGGCATTAATATAGTAAAAATAGGCACCTTCATCGTTTTCAAATTTACTATCAACGAATTGGTTTGTTTTAATTCTAACTAATGATTCATATGAACCTACAACATATCTTCTTAAAATTTGGTAATTATCAACTCCATTATTCCAACCAATATAATTATTCCAATCTAAATTATGTTTTAAATATTCCGACTTTCCTTTTAAAAATATAGAACAGGCAATTTTTCCTTGTGGGCCAATATTATCGCAGGTGTCATACATTATTAAATGATAGCAATATGACTGTTTATTAATGTCAACATCTTTGTCATTGTATAAAGTATCAGTTACCAATTCAAAAGTATCGAGCATGTTAAAACTTACGCCATTATTTGTTGATTTATATAAATAATATTTAGCAAAATCTTTTTCTTTACTTGGCAGCCAACTTACTCTAATATTATTATTTGTATCAACAGTAACTGTAAATAATTTTTGTTGTTGTGGAATATATGCTATTTGTTCAAACGTACTAATAGTATCACTTGGCTGACCCATTAACAAACATTTATTTACACCAACCATAAAATAAGTATAATTAATACCTTTGTTATTTGGACTATTTTTATCTATAAAATAACGCGCCACTTTAGTTCTTATCGTGTCTACAACTTGGTAATTTTTATAATCAATTCCTCTAAATACTAAAAAATAATTGAACCTTTCTATAATAGAAGTGTCACCATAATAAACATAAGTTTGGTTATCATTTATTAATGACATGCATAGCATATCAGTTGATTCTACTGGTGGCATGGCAATAATTTTTAGCCAAATAGTTTTATTACTAATATTTGCAATAGAGCAACTTAAATTCTGAACCTCTACATTAATTGGAATATATCTTAAGGCAAAAGCATCGCAGTTAGGAGTCCAACATAATTTACTTTCAATGCTATCATTGCCATAAACTAAAGTATCCAGTTTAGGTAATTCACCTATCGTTTTATTACTAAAAACACTAGAAGAAATTCTCATAATTAAAGAATCTCCAATATCCTTTGTTTTTATTGTAAAACAAAGATTTTTATATGCATAAAAATCAATGGTATCTTGATCAATTTTAACTTGTAAACTATCATTTTGATATATAACTGGTAAACTTTCAGTTGTACTTACATACTTTGATGCAACACCTTCCGAATCACAATCATTCACACTTGTAATTTTATAAGTGTAGTTGACTGTTCTATTATTTGGTGAATTATTATCAGTAAATTGATTGCTAATTTTACCAACTTCAGTTAATAATTGGTAGCCAGTATCATTTATTCCTCTGTATATTCTATAACTTTTCAGTAAAACAGAAGTATTTGTATCAGTCCAATTTAATTGTGTTTTATTAGATAAAAGACCCAAACATTTAAAAAATGGTGGAGGCATTACTTTCATTGGTTTAATTCTAATTACTATTTCTCTTTTACTTGTTCTTGGCAGCGGACAACCATTGTCTTTTACCTCCGAAGTAAACGTAACCGATCCAATATTTGAAAGTTCACACGTTGTTTGCCAACAAAATCTATTGGTTATTGTTTTATAACCAGCCGCTAATTTTTTAACAGTTGGTTGGCTTGTATATGTAGATGTAAAATGTGGTGAAGAAACAACCATATAAAGTGAATCACCCGGTGTACTTAAATCACTTGCATTAATATCAAAACAAATATTATTGGGAATTTCAACGTCATAAAATGTTCTTTGAATAATTGAAGCGGTATCACTATAATTAATATCAGGAGGAGGATTTGGTGCACATAAAACAACATTAAATTGTAACTCTAAACGTACTTCACCTATTTTTATTCCATTTCTATATTCTTCTACTCTTATGGCTGCCACATAAGTTCCAACAGTGTTTGGTGTTACATTTATTTCACCTGTTCTTCTGTCAATATAAAGTGAAGGCGTTCCATTAATTGCATTTGTTGCACTATATCCTGTTAACCAAGAAATAGATGAATATGGGCCTGAAGAATTTAGATAATTTGGAGGTCCATTAGGATTATTTTTATCTAAAGTTCCATTTAATGGATTTACCAAAGTATAAACCAATGAATCGTTATCAATATCAGTATATTTAAAATTATAGTTAAAAGGAACTCCAACGCACATCAATGTAACTGGATTATTGGTGTATTTTGGCGTAGAATTATTGTAAATTTTAGAAGGTATTTCTGCATAAAAAGCGGTACTTGCATCTCCTGGTAAATTTATATTTCCTATTATACTATTTCTACAACAGCGTTCCCAACTTATGTAATATCCGCCTGCATAATTTAAACTAGCAAAACTAACTGTAGCTGTATAATAGCCTTCTTCTGTACATTCTATGGTGCTTCCACCACATTTAGGATTTATAAATTGTAGTTCCTGAGAGCTAATAAATGGCAATGTAAAATAAGTAGCAAGGCTATTATTATTTTTTTGGTAAACACCAATTCTAATATTGGGCTTGTTAAAATCAGCAGCTCCATTCCTACAATCACGTAATACCTTTAATGAAATTTTGTAATTATTTCCTCCTTGCCATTGCACATCAAAGGCACCTCCAACTATATGTGTAGCATAATTAGCATAACTAATAAATAGAAAAAATAATATGTATAAAATTCTCTTCAAATAGAATGGCAATATAAATTTAATTTAATAAAATTTTCCCTTTTTAAAATGTCCAATTCAATTTTACAATTAGCAGATATTTAAACCAATAATTTAAAATAATTACCCTCCAAAATAGGCAATACAGGTGCTGTATTCATTTGTAAACAATACTTTACGTCATCGGTTTGAAAGCTTTGCAACTTAAATCTTTTGGCATGCGAAGAATCTCTTACCAAGTTTTCTAAATTATCTATATTACTTACGTATAATAATTTTGAAGCTAACGCGCTATCACATTCAATATGAAAATTTGATTCAATTTTATTTACCACTGCACCTGCAAACAAAGTATCTTCTAAATTGAATTTATTTTTCCAACCTGCACATAATAATATAACATCATTATTTTGTTCATTTAACCAATTACAAAGCACATCAATATTCAAAAACGAGCCAATAACAATTGATGAAGCTCCATTTTCATTGGCATATTTAATTGCTTTTGTTCCATTTGTAGTTGCTAAAGCAATATTTTTTCCGGCTAATAATGGATTTTCAAATTCAAATGGTGAATTACCTAAATCAAATCCTGTTACTTTTATTGAATCTTTTTCAGCGGCAATAATAAAATCAAATTCTTTGAATAACTTACATTCTTCAGCATTTTCCAATGTCAATATTTTTTCAACACCTACTTTAAATGCCACACACATACTACTTGTAGCTCTTAAAATATCAATAACAACTACAGTTTTGTTTTTTACATCATAATAGGGTAAAAGTGCAGGGCTAATAATAACTTCTAAGTTTTTCATTTTTTAATATTTTATGCAATGATACATAACATGTTTAGAAATTTAATTATGTACAATACATTCCTTTCAATATTTATGTAAAGTGTTAAATACTAATAAAATTTTGTTTTGAAATAAGAAAAAAAGGCATAAAATTGCACCACTTAAAAAAAGTAATAGTTTAAAGTATTTATATTGTACATTTACAATAGATACCAAAAACTAAAAACATTATATAAATAAAAAAATGGCATATCTTTTCACATCAGAGTCTGTATCAGAAGGACACCCAGACAAAGTAGCAGATCAAATATCTGACGCACTTATCGACAATTTTTTAGCTTTTGATCCTCAATCAAAAGTAGCTTGCGAAACATTAGTAACTACAGGACAAGTTATTTTAGCAGGTGAAGTAAAATCAAAAGCATATTTAGATGTGCAAGAAATAGCACGTGGAGTAATTCGTAAAATTGGTTATACCAAATCGGAATACATGTTTGAAGCTAATTCTTGTGGTATTTTATCAGCTATTCATGAACAATCTGCAGACATTAATCAAGGTGTAGATAAAAAGAAAAAAGAAGAACAAGGCGCTGGCGACCAAGGAATGATGTTTGGTTATGCAACCAACGAAACTGACAACTACATGCCATTAGCTTTAGACTTAGCTCATGCTATTTTAATAGAATTAGCGGCTTTACGCAGAGAAAACAAAGCTATTAAATATTTACGTCCTGATGCAAAAAGTCAAGTTACTTTAGAGTATAACGATAAAAATCAACCTGTTCGTATTGATGCAATTGTTGTTTCAACACAACATGATGATTTCGATTTAGAAGCTAAAATGTTGGCTAAAATCAAAAAAGATATCGTTGATATTTTAATTCCTAGAGTAAAAAAGAATTATCCAAAATACGCTCATTTATTTAACAATAAAATCAGTTACCACATTAACCCAACAGGTAAATTTGTAATTGGTGGACCACATGGTGATACTGGTTTAACTGGTCGTAAAATCATTGTTGATACTTATGGTGGAAAAGGTGCACATGGTGGTGGAGCATTTTCTGGTAAAGATCCAAGTAAAGTAGATAGAAGTGCTGCCTACGCAACTCGTCACATAGCTAAAAACTTAGTTGCAGCTGGACTTTGTAATGAAGTTTTAGTACAAGTATCATATGCTATAGGCGTTGCTCAACCAATGGGTATTTTTATTGATACTTATCGTTCTGCAAAAGTTAAAATGACTGATGGCCAAATTGCTAAAATAGTTGAGAAAACTTTTGACATGACTCCATATGGCATTGAAACTCGTTTAAAGTTACGTAATCCTATTTATAGCGAAACTGCTGCTTATGGTCACATGGGTAGAAAAAATGAAGTAGTTACTAAAGTATTTAGTAGCCCTGATGGTAAAAAAGTAACTAAGAAAGTAGAACTATTTACTTGGGAAAAATTAGATTATGTAGAAAAAGTAAAGAAAGCTTTTAAACTAAAATAAGCTTCTATATACCAAAAAAAGCCGTTCAATATTGAATGGCTTTTTTTTGTGTCCTAATGTTAAAAATAACCCATAAAACTTACAATAATTTATTCTCTTTCATCATTCAATAATAATTTCGAAATTAAGTTAACTAGTCATTGAATATTCAATAAAACAATGAATTTGTATGTTTAATTGAGTTAACAACACAAGTTAAATAATGATATAAATACCTATGAATTTGAAACAAAAAAGGCTTCTACAAAGATGTAAAAGCCTTTTTATATATTGAAAAATTAATTTTAGTATTCCCACATATCATGTTCCTTTTCGAACAAATCTTGTTTAATTCTTTCACCTTCTAAAATTGCAGCTACACCATTATCTTTAAATTCAGCTCTGTCTTTAATATACAAATCTTGATCATTAGATTGTTTAATGATGTAACTAGAAAATTGTCTTGATTCAAACCAATCATCAAATGTTACTCTAGCGGCATCATTTTGGCGATTAAATACTTCGTAATTGATAAATAAATGTCTTAAATCCATTTCAGTAACAGGATTCATAGGATCAGCTTCTCTTGCATGGTATTTTAAAACACATAAATCTTGCTCATTTAACTCCACACCACCAATAATTGGTTTAAACTGAGGTGCAATTGCGATGATTCTTACAAAATAAGTACTTAGTTTTTTATCAAAAATCCAATCCTCTATTACACGATAACGCTTAATTCTATCAATTGGTTTAAACACATTAATAATTGTATCTTGAATTTCTTGTTCTGGATCATTGGGATCTGGATTTACAACAATTGCAGTATCAATAGTCATGGTTATTATTTCCTCTTGAGTATATGTACCACTCAATGAATCGTCTCTGTATGGAACCATTTTACCATTTTTAATGGCTTCATATACAATTACAGATAAAGGATTTTTAGGCCATGCCATTACCTGATTTTGCTTTTCCCTTACATCAACCATTCTAATTACTCTTTTGGAGCTATTTACATCTGCTTCACGTAAGTATGGCCAAGCTACTACTTTACGTTCTTTTACTGCCTGACGATTATAAATAAAATCATCATAAACTCCTTGTGCTTTTATATTTAAAAACAAAGCAAGTAATAAACAAATTGATACTATTTTCTTTTTCATAATTATTTTATTTGCAAATTGCAATTACACCTTTAGGTATAGGTACTAAACCTTGAGGACCTTGAGCTTTAATATTTACTACTAAAACTTTATCGCCAGTTCTCACATTTTGTAAAATACCTCTCATTCTTGCTGGAACTAAATTACTACCATTTACAATCTCAAAAACTGAATTACCGGTTCTAGGTTGATAAATAATTGTAAAGTTTTTTACATCATACTTAATACCTTCAAATGCAAAATCTTTTAAAATTGTAAATACTGCATTTCCACCTTTAATTTTAGCGGCTTCAACATCGCCATCTGCATCTATGCTACCTAATTGAGGAGTTGGCTTAGGAATATTTTTTAAACGGAACATCATATCTCCCATTTTCTTAGTAGTTCCATCAGCTTTTACTGAAACTGAGATTGTTAATTCTTTATTAACATCAGTAGGTTGAACTATGATGTTATACATCCCATTCTGACCCGCAGGAGATAATGAACCAACAGTTGAAGAAACCATAACTTGACTAGCATCAAAACCTGGGACAGAAACTGAAATTGGGTTAGGAATTGCTCTGTATATTACATTCATTTTAGTTGCAGAAACTACAGCTAAAGGTTGTGTTACAAAATACTCACTTTCAAATTCATATTTTTTATCAGTACCATCAATTTGTTTTTGAGTAATTACACCTTTGTATTTTTTCAATCCTTGACCACTTGCAGATACTGAATATTTACCAATACCACTTTCTACATTTACATTATTTCCATTAACAGATAAGTCAAAGGTAGAACGTGAACTAGATGCAGCTAAAAATATATCAGCCTCATATTTTCCACCAGCTATAATATAAGTTCCTCTGTTAGGAATTACTTTAGCTTCAAATTGGTCAACTACTATATTTACTTTTGTTAAATCTTTTTTCAACTCATCTAAAACTTGTGCTTCCGTATTTTTTACATCATTTTCTGTTTTTGTTAATAAAGTAATTACTGCAGCTAATGGTGAATGTTCAAATAATTCTGATTCCCAAGTTTGCGTACTTTCTTTACTTACATCAGTATTTAAATCACTTTTAATAAACTTTTGTAAATCTGGAGACAATACAGAAATCATATCAGTTCTCCATTTATTTATGTTATTTTTTAATTCAGCACCTTTTCCTTGAATAATTAATAAATTGGCATGCTTTTCCATATTAGAAGCATCTTCAATTTCTTCATCTTGCTTACCTTCTTTTCTTCCTGAATGTTTAGCATTTGGCTTACCATCTTTATCAACGCCATCTATTAACAAAGTTTTCAAATCACCTAAATATTTTAAAGCTTCTTTTGCTGTTTTATCACATTTAACTGCTTGAACTTGGGCATTCTTACCTTTCTCATCAGAAGGATTATTGGTTACATAAGAATCTATTGATTTTAAAATATCTGCATTTTTTTTATCAATATTTGCTCCTGCTTTTTCCATACTTACTTCCACTAAGTGAAAGGCTCTTAAAATTTCGGCAGATACATTCAATGCAAGTAATGCTGTAAGCACTAAATACATCATGTTTATCATCTTCTGCCTTGGTGATACATTTCCTCCTGACATTATTTTTTATTTATTTTAAAAATGAATATTTATTTATTGAACTATTTATATTGTAAAAGAAATTATCCTTTTACAGTCATAGCTGATAACATGTTACCATAAACTCCATTTAATGAAGTTAAGTTTTTCGATAACTTATCCATTTCCAATTTAAATGTTTCAGCTTGTTTAGTAGAATCATTTAAGGTACTAACTGTTCTATTTAAACCACCAACAAACTCGTTGATTGATTTTAAATGATTATTAGATTCAGTAATTTCTAATTCATAAACTGAATTTAAAGAAGCCAAATTTTTTGTCATTCTTTCTATTTGACCAGCATATTCTTTTGAACCAGCACTTGACAAATCTTTTAATCCTGCAACATTTTCATTTAAAGAACGGAAACCATTACCTAAGCTATTGATTAAATCTGGACCAATTTTAGCTTCTTCCATCATTTTGTCCAACTGTTGGGTTAAACCTAATCCTGATTTTGCTTTTTTAGGTTCTTTAGAATCTAATCCTGATAATTCAGGATATACTAAAGTCCAATCTGGTTCTTGGTGTGGTTTTTCAAAAGCTGAAACCGTAAAAATAGCTGCTTCAGTTAATAATCCAATTGTTAACATTGTATCAGCACCTTTCCAATGCGTAATTTTAAATAATGCTCCAACGATTACTACTGCCGCGCCTAAACCATAGGCTTTACCCATGAACGATTTAAATCCTTTGCTTTCTAAGAAACTGTTTGCCATGTCTTTTTTAATTTTTTTGTTAATTGTTAGTTAGTTTAATTGTTTTATTTTTTGTCTTTGTTAGAGCGTCCTATATAACTCATTACACAACGGAAACCGGTATAAGAATTGCAACTATCTTGATATTCATATGTTCTTGTACCACATTGTAAATAATATGCTACATCTTTCCATGAACCTCCTCTAATAACTTTACGTTTTAATGTTTCAGCTACATCTGGATCATCTTCAACAACTTCAAATTGATAATCAGGATTATTATCATGTGAAAATAAATTTGTATTAGTTTCATAAGCAGATGCTGTCCATTCCGCAACATTTCCACTCATGTCATATAAACCAAAATCGTTAGGAAAATAAGAACTAACTCTGATTGGATAATGACCACCATCTGAAACATATTCGCCTCTACCTGGTTTATAATTGGCCAACGAACAACCTTTAGCGTTTCTTACATAATAGTTACCCCATGGATAATGATTTTGATCTCTACCACCACGAGCAGCATATTCCCACTCATATTCTGTTGGTAATCTAAATTCTGTAACTGTTGGCTCATCTACTTCTGTATAAAAACTATTCAAATGATTTGTTCTCCAATAACAAAATGCACGAGCTTGATGCCAACTTACACCAACGGCAGGATAATCATCATATTTTGGATGCCAAAAATAAACTTGAGATAATGGCTCATTGTACGAATAAGTAAAATCGCGGATAAAAACTAAAGTATCAGGATAAATTTTAACAATTTTTTCTTTTTTGAAATCAGCTTTTGATCTTTTATATGCATCTTGACGTTTCAATGCTGATGCAGCTTTTAAGTCAATATAATTGTATTTATATTCTAACTTACGAACATCTAATTGCTTTTGACGATAATAACTTTCAGCTTCGTTATAATACATGTCCTGCAATGAAGAAATGTCAGTATTTTTATCAATTCTTTTATTATAATCTAAAGCTACATAATTATTTCCAAATCCATCATCAACTTCTTGTGTAAATTCAAGTTTAGTTCTCATGAATGAGTCAACAACTGCATATACAAATTGACGATATTCATTATTTGTTATTTCAGTTTCGTCCATGTAAAATGCTGAAACAGAAATTTGTTTATTTGGAGCTAACATTGCCATAGGCACATCTTGCTCTGTGGCACCAATATGAATTGAACCTGTAGGTACATAAACTGTTCCTTGAGGTTGTGGGTGAAACCACTGTCTGCGTCCAGGAACGCCAGTAAGTTCGCCATTATTGGAGCTGCAACCTGCCAATGTAGCAGCTACAATGATTAACAATATTGAGTTTATTTTATTCATTTTTTTATCAAAAATATTTAAATATAGAAAGGCAAAAATATAAATTCTATTGAAAAATACAAGTTTATAAACAATTTTATGTAAAATGTATGTTATGTAAACGTAAACAATTTATTTTTATTATAACATTCTTGGTGTTTTAATCGGAAAAAATGGTTTTGGTGGCTTAGGATCAAATTTAAATCCAAAACAATATCTTAAAGTTATTTCATGAGATCCTTGACTGTATGAAATAATATCACTAGTTATTAAATCGTAACTATACATCAAATTTAAAGAATTTGTACCTAATGGGAAATTATATCCAGCTAATACACAAAATTCTTGTGGTGTTCTGTAAGTTAAACCTCCAATAATTTTTTGGTCATAAACTGCTAAACAATTAAAATCAAAATTATGTTTTGTTCCATCTGTTTTATAAATAATATTAGGGTTCAAATCTAAGTTTGAAATAACCTGTTGGTAAGTTGCACCAGCCATTGCATAATAATGTCTTTGCGATTGCAAATCAAATTGAGCTTTAGTAGCATCATCAACTAATTTAACTAAGGGACTATTCAAATGTAAGCTTGAAACACCAAAATAAAAATCGTTAAAAATACTCAATTGAGGTAAAGTGTAATATAAACCAAAATCTACATTTAACGAATTTCCTGTAACAGTACCCTTTGGTACTTTGGGATCAGAAGGGTCATTAGCAATTAATTGTTTACCATCAATTGAATTTTGTATTGCTCCAATACCAATACCTCCAGCTAATTTTGAACCATTATCAAAAGGATGAATATATGCCAAACTAATTGTTGGAGCTAATGTAGTGGTGAATCCTAATTGGTCTTGCCAAATATTTAGACCTATTCCAAAACGACCAATATTACCATGAATTCCAAAATTTTGAGTAGAAGGAGCGCTTCCTCTTCCAACTGGTGAAGCGTTTATTCCTGTTGCATCGTTTACAAAAGCATTTCCATTACCGTATCCAACCCACTGTGTTCTAAATGTTCCATTCACACAAATTTTACCAGCTGTAGAGCCCGCAAAACCAGGATTATAAAACAATTTATTATTCATAAATTGGGTAAATTGAGGATCTTGTTGTGCTTTAATTTGATTGGTTATAAAACCAAAAATTAATATCAATATAGTAAATTTTATTTTCATCAAGCGATACATATTTAAATATTACAGTTTTCAATAATAATAAATAAAATTAAATAAACAAAAGAATTGATTGATAGTAAAATGAAATTTATTTGACTAGTGTATAATAAAAAAAACAAAAAAATAATAAATGCCTAATAATTAAAAAGTTTCATTTTAAATTATAAGTATAAAAAGACAAATATTTTTTACTTTTCTTTATTAATTTCAACAATAAATTTATCAATTGCACCAACCATGGATGGTGTTTCAGGAATTGGAGCTTGAATATTTGCTGTTAAATTTTCGTCTTTTATAGCTTTTATAGTTGTAGCACCCCATGCTGCAATCACAGTTTTATTTTGCGTAAAATCAGGAAAGTTTTCAAATAATGAGCGAATATCTGCTGGACTAAAAAAAGCAATGATATCGTAATTAACATTACTTAAATCTTGTAAATTAGCGGAGGCAATTCTATAAAAATAAGCTTCTTTAAAAACAATTTTGTTTTTTTTCATGTACTTCTCAATGTCTTGTTTACGCCAATCACTACAAGCAAATAAATATTTATCTTTTGAATGAGTTTTAAAAAGTGGAAATAATTGTATTTCTGTTCCTTTTCCAATAAAAACTTTACGCTTGCGTACTTGAATATATTTAGAAAGATAATTAGCAATACTTTCATTTACACAAAAATATTTCATTTCTATTGGCATTTCCATTTTTAAATCAGCACATACTCTAAAAAAATTGTCAACAGCATTTCTAGAATTTAAAATGATTGCGGTATAATCTAAAATATTTATTTTTTGTGCTCTAAACTCTTTTGGACTTAAAGGATGTACTTCAATAAATGGTCTAAAATCAATTTTTAAATTGTATTTTTTAGCAAGATCAAAATAGGGAGATCGCTCCGTTTCTGGATTTGGCTGACATACAAGTACACTTTTTACTTTTGTGTTTTTCAACTTAAATAGCTATTTAAAATTTTTATAAAAATTAACCACGGACTTATTTCCAAAGCGCAAATATAAATAAATAAGTAAAAAAATGGCAATGAGTTATTACTAATTTGATTTAATAAGTATCTTATGATGCGGTAAATGATGGCGGAAAAAAATATTGCAAGCATGGCAAAAAAGATGGTTTGCGTTAATTGTAAACTACTTAGATAAATATAAAATATTGAAAACAATAATAAAATAAAGCTTAAAAAATTTGAAATTTGAATGGTATTAATTATCATTTTAGTAGACGAAATCATGTCATTTAATAAAAATCCAACTAAAAAATATATCAAAAACTTAATAGAGTATATAATTATGATTGAAAATGAAATTATCCAAACTAATTGATAATATTCAAATTCATTGAAAATTTGATTGTATTCAAAAAAGTGATTTAAAATGAGTGAAAAACTTAAAATGTAAATAATGAATAAATGAACAGAAATCCATGAAAATTTAGCATCATTTAAACCTTTTATGGATGATAGAAAAAAGAAATCGAATACTGAGAAAGCAGACTCCTCAAATTTACGTGGACTAGCTAATCTGATTAATGCTAAGTATAAAATTAAGCTCAATATAAACCAAATTTTCCAATGATTATTATTTACATAAATTGGTTTTATTTGTTTTAAATACGGCAGTTCTCTTTGGCTCGAAAGTTCAGATAACCCTATTGTATTGCTTATTCCAGATAGTTTTATTGTTGGATTAAAAATAGAAAGTAAAATACGTTCATTTTTTAACGAATCAAGCAATGAAAAGGTTTTTGAAATTGTTAAAGTAGAATCTATAATTGAATTACTAATGGAATCATTTATTGAATCATTTGGTAAATCATTTACAGCATTATTTTGTGCATTTAAATTGATTAAAGCACAAAAAATAAACATGCAAAAAAATATTCTATTAAAATTCATTTTTTAAAAATAATTGATATAACCAAAATGTATTTTAGCACTATTAAATTCAATTGGATTTTGATATTGTTTTCCAACAGCATATATTAAAGTAAAAAGTCCAGCACCGCTTTCAAAAACTATACCCGCGCCCAATCCAAATGGATTATCGTATTGATTAATTTTTCTTGTTTCATTTAAATACCAAGCTTGGTTATAAAAAGCAAAAACATTAGAGTTTTTACCTAATAAATACCTGAGCTCAGCATTTGCAATTGCAAACTTATTTGCAAATATACTTTGTTCATCGAACCCTCGAAGTGTTTTTAATCCACCAATGCGAAAAAGTTCATTCAAAAATAGACTTTCCGTTTGAAACCAAGCGGAAT
The DNA here is from genome assembly GCA_947456185.1 of Bacteroidota bacterium. Lineage (GTDB taxonomy): Bacteria > Bacteroidota > Bacteroidia > UKL13-3 > UKL13-3 > JAAFJM01. The sequence continues at coordinate 16,660 of CANGPW010000012.1, forward strand.
TCACATCAGTTTTTACAATAAAATTGTTGGTAATTTTAAAATATTTTTCTGCTTTAAATGTAATTCTATATTGCGTATAGCTTAATTTTATAGAATCATATATTTTATATAAAATACCGCTTCCATTGTCTAATTGAATCGTATTAATTGTTGAATTTTTTAATATATTTTTTGTACCAATGGCAAAATCAATTTCAAAAACATATCCTTTTGAAGGATTGGGTAAATAGTTAATTTTTGTTTTCTTAAAACCAATTCCATACAAATCTTTTTTTACATCATTTATATTTGGTAAACTTCTATTATTCTTAATAAAATTTGTATCTATTGTAATTAAAGAAGTAGATTGTGTGGCATAAAAAACTTTAAAATAATCAGTACCAATAAAGCGATATTGAAATGAAAAATCGTTTTGTAAATCAAAAAAGGAAGTATCGTAAAGCAATAAATTTAAGCCATAATCAAAAGCAATTTTCGAATTGAAAATATATGGATAATTTAATTTAAACTTTAATTCTTGTGAGTTATTTAAAAAACTTCTGTAGTTTAAATCCAACGATTTTCCGCTACCTAAAATATTCTGTAATTTTAAATTGATATCACCAGTAATAATTAATTTGTTGGCTTGACTACTGTTTGGCGCAAAGCCAATAATTCCATCAAAACTACTTGCTTTTCTATTATTGATATAGGAAATCAATTTTGCTTTATTTCCATAAAAATATATTACCGATGACTGTGTTAAACTTAAATATGGAAGTTCCGAAATTCTACTATCGGTTTGCTTTAAAATACTTTCATTATAAAATTTACCTGCTTTTATATTGGTATAATTTGCTAAAAACCGCGGACTAATATTAATATTCCCAATTACTTTTATAGAATCAAAAAATATTTGTGGACCTTTATTAAATAATATTTTTGCCGTAATAGTAGAACTATCAATTTGAACAGCATCCAAACCAATAGCTGCAAATGGATAAGAATTGTTTTGAAGCCAAACCAATGCATTTGAAATTTTTTGAGCAAATACATTTGGACTAAAAACTTGATTTGAAAAATCACTCGTTGTAAATCCTGCAGCATTTAATAAATAAAAATCTGTTCCAACATTTTTAATTTTTAACCACTTAAATGATTGATTTAAATTGATAGTTATTTCAGCTGAATCTGATTTAAAATATTGTGTATTTATGGCAGTTAAAATATATGATTTTTGAGTACAAAAAATCAATATTTCATTCACAGTTTGGTGTAATTGTAAACTATCGCTTAACTGATTTGGAAGTTTTATTTCTGCTTCAATTTTTTGAGCATTATTTCCAATAAAGCGATAATTTACTTTGATTGGATTTTGTGCCAATGCTGCAAAATTTGATACCAAAAGGCACCAAAAAAAAATATTGCTTACTTGCATCGTATTTTTAAACACAATTGCGAAGTAAACAATATTTTTTATAGTTTAAAAATTAAGGTCTGAAATAGAATATTCTTTTGAAACTAAAAATAAAAAACTACTAAAATTATTAACTGTCTTTAACTAATTGTCTTCCGCTTCTTTAATGGCTTTATCTATCATATCGCTAACAGCAGCTTTATCGGATGGAGTTAAGTTTTTACGCATTAAACTTATTTCTTTTAGTTTTTCGTAAACAACTTTTTTCTTTGCTTCTAACGCAATATAACTAATATAATTTCCGTTTTTATTGGTGTAAGTTTTATCACCAATAATTGAAATATCAACAATGGTTTGACTTAAAACTTCACGAGTAATTTGCTGAAAGCGAGTACTAAAATCTCCCAAATTATCTGCTATTTGACGTTCTGCACTGTAATTTTCGGCTACCTGGTTTATTTGAGTTTGAACAAAAGATGCCATCCTTTGTTTAGCCATTAAAAGCGCTTTGCTTTTTGCTGTTTCTGCATCTCTGCTTTCAGCACTTCCAGTAGCCCTAAAAAATCTGCTGCTACCTTCGTAACTACTTCCGGAAAAAGGACCTTTTACTTCAGTTAATCCTTTGGGAGCGGCACAACTTGCTAATAGAAATAATGAAATAGCGGTTAGTTTAATTAGTTTTTTCATGATATTATATATTTTGTTGTTGCATAGAAAATACTGTGCCAATAAATATCTTAAATTTTAACTATTTTTTTAGTTATGATTTTATTGTCAATATTTAAACGGATAAAATAAATTCCATACTCTAAATTTTCAGTTGAAATATAATTTTCCAAAATACCTTCAGCTATTAATTTTCCTTTCAAATCGTATAACTTATAACTTGCATCTTTTGCTTGATGCTTATATAAATCAATGAATAATTTGTCGTTCACTGGATTTGGATATAATGAAATATGATCAACCCAAACTTGCTTCACCAAGGTTTTATCTTTAGTTGAATTGATAATACTTGTAAACACGCCAGCACCATAAGTAGCAACGGCTATCAAGCCATCTGTATTTCTAAAATCCATCATGGTAACTATATTACTTCCAATTTTATCGGGCGATTGACGCACCCATATAGTTTGCATTCCATTCAAACTATCGGTAGCAAATAAACCTGCTGAAGTTCCAACATAATAAATCAAACTATCGGCAACAGAAACAACGGTTAGCCAACGCAAGGAAGGACCATTGCCAGCACCACTAGCTAATTCTTCTAAATTACCCGAAACGGCTTGCCAAGTTTGTCCCGCATTGATACTTTGAAACAAACTTAAAATACCATAATTGGTAAACGTGGCGAACAAAATATTGGGATTATTGGGGTGAGTGGTAATGCAATTAATATAGGCAGTTGGGAAATTTGTTCCAGTAATGTTTTCAACTGTTGGTTGCCCTATTGATGCATTTTTTATTCTGTATAATTTCCCTTTTTGTGTTCCGTAATAAACTACATCATTGTCTATTTTGGAACTTGTAATTGCTGTAATTTCATCTGTTGAATCACTTAATTTGGTTGTTAATAATTCGTCCCAATTTGTAAGCACCGCATTGCTATCTAATTTGTCTAATAATGGAATTTGTTTTACGTCATTATTACGCCAAATTCTATCACCATTGGGAATATAAATTCTATAAAAATTATTTGCATCGGGAATAAAAGGATTGATAAATTGGTATTTTGATCTCGGTAAATTTTTAGGATCAATGCGCGCAAATTTATTTCCTAAACCATCGGCTCCAACTTGTATTCTAAATACTCTTCCTTCTTGAATTGACATGTAATAATCTGTAGCATTTGGCGACACAAAACAAAAAGAACCATCGTAACTTAAAGGTTGAGTCCAAGGTTTACGGTAATCGCCAGCGTTAGTATATAAAGTACCGTTGTCTTGTAAACCACCCAAAACTATATCACTTGTAGTAGTTTTATCAATGGCCACTGTATAAAACTGAGTGGTATTATATCCATTATTTAAAGATTTCCAAGTAACATTTGCAGCTAAATTATTATCAGTTAATGAAATTCCTCCATCGTGAACGGAGATACATTTTGAAGGATTAGATTTATAAAAAACCATACTGTGATTATCGGGATGATGGTTTTGATAAATTTTAAAATCAGGACGAGTAGTTCCTACTTCATAACCACCAATCCAAGCGGTGTTATTAGCAGTTTTAAAACCATCGGTTGAACGGTATAAATTTGCTCCACCAATATAAACCACATCTGCATTATCAGGTTTAACTTTTACATATAAACAGTAACCAGACTGTGAAATAAACGGACCAAATTCACCTTGCATTTGAGGTAAACTTACACTTCTATCTTCCCAAACACCACCTGCTAAAGTACCGTCACCACTCACATAATTGTATTTCCATAAACTATTCCATTCTTCTGTTCCATTGAATTGAACTGACTTTTTTCCAATACCAGGAGTATGTGCAATAAAGTAAACTTGTTTTTCATCGCTAGGCGAAATTCCAATAGAAATTCGGCCACAATTAGCGGGGAAAAATGTTGGATTTATTTTACTCCAATTTGTACCATTATTGGTACTTCGCCAAATACCAGCAAAAGTACTTCCGCTTGATAAAGTTGCATATATTACACCTGTAGAAGTAATGGCCACATCAGTATATGGAGTAGATGAAGATGTAGAACCTCGATTTAATTGCCAAGTGGCACCTCCATTTAAACTGCGCCAAATTCCACCATAAGTAGCGGCAAATACTGCATCTATAGTATCTAATGTTGGATTAACAACAACATTATTGGTAAAATCCCACAAATTATCGAATTGAATGCTACTAGAAACAGTGGTTTTTAAACGGTTCCAAGTTTTACCCGAATCAGTTGATTTTAACATACCATTTCCAGTAAAAAAAGCACCTGGAACATAGCCACCAAAATACTCGCCAGTGCCGGCATACCAAATATTTTCTTTACCTTTTCTTGTATCTTGCGTAATGCAAGTTACATTTACATTTGAATCTATATTGGTACAAATATACCAACTAGCACCTGCATCATAACTGCGCCAAATTCCACCACTAGCTCCTCCAGCTAAAAGAACGTTTTCATTGGTTTTATCAATGGCAATGGCACGTGTTCTGCCACCTATATTATAAGGTCCACGCTGGCTCCAAAATCCCATATTATTGGTTTTATTCAAAGCTACATCACATTGAGGTAATTGATTGGCAAATGTCAATTCCATGTTCCTAATTCCTTTTGGAATTTCACCAGTAGTAGGATTTGCCAACATGTTTTTTATCCATTCATCTCTACCTTTAAGGTCTTCTTCCATTCCATCGCTGTTATATTCTTTCTCCTCATTGCTTGCAATTGCAATATTTGATGGAGCATTGTTACAACTGATATAAAATAAAGAAATGGCTATTAAAATTTTGAAATTCATCTGTTTTGTTCTCATTTAAAAATCGAATATAGTTTTTTGGATTATAAAAGAAAGAAATCGAATAATAAATAATGAAATCAGAAGCACGAAATTCATAAGTCGAAAGTAAAAAATTAATTTTTAATGATTAATTTCGAATGATAGAATTCGATGTAATTGTCCTTTCAAGGCTTTAGATATGAACAGCGCATTTTTTCGAATTTAGAATTTATTATTTAGAATTTGTTAGTTAGAATTTCTAATTTTCCACTAATCTTCCAAGTCGTATTGTTTAATTTTTCGGTATAAAGTGCGTTCAGAAATGCCCAATTCATTGGCGGCTTTTTTTCTACGTCCACGGTATTTATCCAATGCTTTTTTTATCAATTCAATTTCTTTGTGTTCTATAGATAAACTTTCAGGTTCTGGATTTTGAATAACTGGAATATCTATGATATTGGTTTTTGAAAATCCTTGATGATTTGGATTTAAATTAATAGATTGATTGCTACTATTTTGATACATGCCCGGACTAAAAATACTGTTCATGTTTTCATTTTGTTTCATGCCAAAATCTTCAGCACTCATGCTCGATTTTCCGTTTTGCATCATTTCAAAAACCACGCCTTTTAAATCGCTTAAATCTTTGCGCAGCTCAAACAATACTTTATAAAAAATATCGCGTTCACTCATGTGGTTTGCATCGGCAGTGTTACCCAATAATGCCGGTAAACGTGGTTTGTCGGCTGGTAAAACTTGTGTTAGCTCAAATGCATTTACATTTTTATCTTCATCTAAAACCGATAATTGCTCCGCAATATTTTTAAGCTGACGAATATTTCCTGGCCACCTATATGCTGCTAATATATTTTGCGCTTCCGTGTCTAATATGACTGGTTTTGATTTGTATTTTTCCGAAAAATCGGCACTGAATTTACGGAACAATAAATTAATATCTTCTTTGCGCTCACGCAATGGAGGAACACGAATAGGAACAGTTGATAAACGATAATATAAATCTTCTCTGAACTTACCTTGCGATGAATAATCCAACAAATCTCGGTTAGTAGCTGCTATAACTCTAACATCGGTTTTTTGAGTTTTTGAAGAACCTACTTTTATAAATTCACCACTTTCTAAAATTCGTAATAAACGTGATTGAGTTTCCAAAGGCAACTCCCCTACTTCATCCAAAAATATAGTTCCACCACTTACTGTTTCAAAATAACCTTTGCGGGTATCGAGTGCGCCAGTAAACGAACCTTTTTCATGTCCGAATAATTCCGAATCAATGGTTCCTTCAGGAATGGCCCCACAGTTTACCGCTATAAATGGCCCATGTTTTCGTGAACTTAATGAATGTATTACTTTTGAAAAAGCTTCTTTTCCCACTCCACTTTCACCATTTATTAAAACAGTAATATCGGTTGGAGCTACTTTGGTAGCGGTTTGCAAAGCATAATTTAACAATGGTGAATTACCAATTATTTCAAATCGTTGTTTAATATCTTGTACGTTCATTTTTTTAATGGCTCTTAAAATTTTACTTCCTCTACTATTTTACCAATTAAACTTGTAATGGTTACACGTTCAATTAAAACTTTTACATATTGCCCTTTTTTATAATTTTCTATTGGGAAGATCACAATTTTATTTTGGTCATTACGTCCTTTAGCATCTAAATCCGATTTTTTTGATTCTCCTTCTATTAATACAATATGGGTTTTACCAATTTCACTGGTATTTTTAATAATGCTATTTCTATGTTGTAAATCTATAATTTCAGTTAATCTACGTCCTTTTACTTCTTCTGGAATATCATCTGCATACCTTCGAGCAGCCAATGTTCCTGGCCTTTCGCTGTATTTGTACATAAATGCAAAATCAAATTTACCATAATCAAACATGCTCAATGTATCTTGGTGTTCTTCTTCGGTTTCAGTACAAAAACCAGTAATAATATCGGTAGAAATACCACAATCAGGTATTACCTCCCTAATTTTATCTAAGCGCATTTTAAACCATTCTCGGTCGTAAGTTCTATTCATCATATTTAATACACGGGTATTTCCCGACTGCATAGGATAGTGAATATAATTACAAATATTATCGTATTTTTTAATGGTATAAAGCACCTCATCGGTAATGTCTTTTGGATGAGATGAAGTAAAACGAACCCTTAAATCTGGTGCTATTTGAGCTACTTTTTCGAGCAATTGAGCAAAAGTAAAAACTACTTCATTTTGCGCATTTTCCATTTTATATGAATCTACATTTTGACCTAAAAGTGTTACTTCTTTGTACCCTTGATTGTATAATTCTTGCGCTTCCTTAATAATTGATTCAGGCTCACGACTACGTTCGCGTCCGCGAGTAAAAGGAACTACACAAAATGAACACATATTATCGCAACCGCGCATAATGCTAATATAAGCCGAAACACCATTGCTACTTAACCTAACGGGAACTATTTCAGCATAAGTTTCTTCTCTGCTCAAAAGCACATTCATTGCTTTTTGCCCATCTTCCACTTGTTCTATTAAACGAGGAATATCGCGGTAAGCATCAGGGCCAACTACAATATCTATAATTTGTTCTTTTTCCAAAAACTGCGTTTTCAATCTTTCAGCCATGCAACCCAAAACACCTACAATCATTCCCGGATTGGTTTTCTTTTGATGTTTTATTTCACGTAATCTTCCCCAAACATGTGCTTCCGCATTATCGCGGATGGAACAGGTATTTACAAAAACTACATCTGCTTCTTGAATATCGGTGGTGGTTTTAAAACCTTTAGTTGCCATAATAGAAGCAACCACTTCGCTGTCAGCTAAATTCATAGCACAGCCATAGGTTTCAATATATAAGTTTCTTGTAGCACTTTCGTGTGCTGTATCTGCAATTACGCCTTTCATTTTTTATAATAATATGCTAAATTAAAGCTGCAAATATATAAAATTTATGTCAGTATGGCAGCCTATTTTTGATTGAAAGATTGAAAAATTACAAGGTTGGAAAAATTAGAAGATTATAAGATTGATTCTTGCATATTGCCAATTCCTCAATGCCAGAAGTAAGTTGCCAGTTGCAAATTAAAAATAATCCAAAATTCAAAATTTATCTTAATTTTGCCAACAATGATAGTAAATGATATTATAAATATATTTGAAAACTATGCACCTAGTCAGTTACAGGAAAGTTATGATAACAGTGGCTTAATTACTGGAAATAAGGACTTAGAAATTTCAAATATACTTATCACTTTAGATTGTACCGAAGATGTGGTGGAGGAAGCAATTGCAAATAATTGCAATATAATTATAGCACATCACCCAATAGTTTTTAGCGGTTTAAAAAAAATAAACGGTAAAAATTTTGTAGAACGTGTAATTATAAAAGCCATTAAAAACGATATTGCTATCTATGCCGTTCATACTAATTTGGACAATGTGAGCAATGGTGTAAATGGTAAAATTGCAGAGAAATTAGGTCTGAAAAACACCAAAGTTCTTGCGCCTAAAAATTCAATTTTCAAAAAATTAATTACATATGTACCTACATCACATTTTGAAAATGTTCAAAATGCATTATTTGAAGCTGGAGCTGGACATATAGGAAATTATTCGGATTGTGGATTTAGTCAAGCTGGAAATGGAACTTTTAAAGCCAATGAATTTGCAAAACCTTTTATTGGCGAAAAAGACAAAAGACATACTGAAAATGAAATCAGGTTTGAAACAATCATTCCCATTTATTTACAAAATAAAATTATTGAAGCATTGCACCAAGTGCATCCATATGAAGAAGTAGCTTTTGAGTTAATAGCCACTGAAAATACTTATGATATCATTGGAAGTGGTTTGATTGGAGAATTAGAAAATGAAGTTTCGCCAACTCATTTTTTGAAAATGCTGAAAGAAAAAATGGAATTAAATGTCATAAAATTTACTGCTTTTTCAAAAAATATAAAAAAAGTAGCACTTTGCGGTGGAGCAGGACAATTTTTGCTAAAAAATGCAATTAATCAAGGAGCAGACGCATTTATAAGCTCAGATTTTAAATATCATGAATTTTTTGATGCCGAGAAAAGCCTTATGATTGCTGACATTGGACACTTTGAAAGCGAAAAATTCACAAAAGAGCTTATGTTTGATTTAATTATGAAAAAAAATCCTACATTTGCCGTCCTTTTAAGTAAAACAAATACCAACCCAGTAAATTATTATTATTAAACTATATGCCATTAGCTAAAGAAGTAAGCATTGAACAAAAATTGAAAGCATTATATAAGCTTCAAATTATTGACACACAAATAAGCAAATTACAAGCAATTAGAGGTGAATTGCCTAACGAAGTTGCAGATTTAGAAGACGATATAGCTGGAATGGAAACTCGTTTGGCTAATATGGCCAACGACATAAAAGCCATTGAAGACAGTATTAGTCAAAATAAAACTCGCATTATTGATGCGAAAGCATTAGCAAAAAAATACGAAAAACAATTAGAAGGTGTTAAAAATAACCGTGAATACGATGCTTTGAACAAAGAAATTGAAATTCAAGGCTTGGAACAACAAGCTGCTGACAAACGAATTAAGAATGCTAACATGGATGCTGAGCAAAAGAAAAACAGTATTTCTGCTTTAGATTTAGAATTAGTTGGCCGTAAACAAGATTTGAAAAACAAAAAAGGCGAATTAGAAAGTATCATTGCTGATACTGAGAAAGAAGAAGCTTTATTAAACAAAGACCGTGATAAAGCAGTAGTTGTAGCTGATGATCGTTTGGTAACTTCATACAATAGAATTAGAACAAGTATGAAAAATGGAATGGGTGTAGCTGTAATTATGCGTGAAAGTTGTGGTGGTTGTTTTGCTGGAATTCCTCCTCAGCGCCAAGCCGATATTAAATTACGTAAGAAAATTATAGTTTGCGAAAATTGTGGCCGCGTTTTAGTTGACCCTGAGTTAGCTGAAGAAGTTGCTAAATAATATTTAAAATAAATAATTATAGAAAAAGCCATTCGAAATTCGGATGGCTTTTTTTGTATTTAAGAATAATTAATAGGTAAGCAGAAAGTGAGTTTGACTACCCACTTTATTCAATGGTTTTAAATTGGGTTTTTGGTAATAAATAAAATAAGGAATACCAACTGCGTTTCCTATAACAAAAATAGTAGTTGCGGCCACTTTAGGAGCATCAAATCCAAAACCACTAAAATCTGATAATATTGCACCAATTAAATTTAATTCTGTCTAGTTTATATGCAAATGAATGAGTGCTATTACAAAGTAAAATTCCAATGATTAAAAATCTTGAAAAGCACAAGGCGTGTGAGTTGTCATTACTTAGCCTCGATTTGTGGGATTAATGAATAGCTAATGGAAAATAATTACATATAGCTAAGAAGATGCTTACAGCATGACTGATTTTATAATTAGTATTAAGCTTTATACTATTCATTTAATATTTTTTTTTCTATCAACTATCAACCGACAACTACCTAACTTTTTCAAAGTCATAGCTCAAGTAATCAATAAAATCGGCTACTTTAACGGTAATTCCTTTTACTTGATTGTTCTCCATTTTTATTGGTAATACTTGAACGCCACAAGTTAAATCGCTGTAAGTACATAAAAACTGATCGTTTCCTAAATACTCCAATTTACCAATATTATTTGGATGGTGACTAAAATGCAAAGTCATTTTACCTTTTAATAAACGAATTTCTACTTCACCATAAAAACTATTAGTGTATGTTCCAACATAGTTTTGCAATTCCAATGTTGGTTTGTTTTTCAGTAAAACTACTTGACTCAAGCTGTCTAATTCTTTTTGCTCTGTAATTCGTCCGTTATTAGTTGGCACAAAATATTTTTCACTTAAATTACGGTAAGGAACATTCAAATAAGCTTCTAATACTTGCTTTACCAAAGCATCGTAAAGTGAGTTTGCATCGGTATTGGTGTAAACCAAAACACCTAAGTTTTCTTCTGGAATAAATTCTGTTTTGGTAACAAATCCGTTAGCTCCACCGCTATGTTCCCAAACCCTGCGGCCTTCGTAATCGTAACTTTGCCAGCCAAGGCCATAATTACAAAAATGCTTGGTTTTAAATATTTTTGAATTTACATCATTGCTAATCATATTCGATTTGCGAGTTTCTGCCAATACAGAAAAAGGAACTATTCTTTTACCCTCAAATCTTCCGCTGTCTAACTGAAATAACAACCAATTTGCCATATCTTTAGCACATGAATTGATACTGGCCGAAGGACCCATATTGTCAATATTGGTATAAGGTAATTTAGCAATTTTACCATTTACCAAAGTATGAGGAATGCAGGCGTTTTCATCAGTCATCAATTCGTTATATGTGCTGCTGGTATGTTTCATTGCCAAAGGCTCAAAAAAGTGATATTTAATAAAATCATCCCAACTTGTATCGGTAACATTTTTTATTAATTCGCCAGCGGTAATAAATGCTGCGTTGCAATAACCATATTTGTATCTAAAAGGGTGAACAGGTTTGGTTAAAGCCAAGTGTTCAATAATTTCTTTGCGGGATAAATTACTTCCCCAATTTAAAAAATCGCCTTGAAAAGTTTGCAAGCCAATTCTATGGCAAAGCAAATCGCGAACGGTACATAATGAAGTAGAAGTTTCCTCATATAACTTAAAATCGGGCATGTATTTGGTTACTTTTTCATCGAGCAATAATCGTTTTTGATTATTTAATAATGCGATAGAAGTTCCTGTAAATGCTTTGCTATTGGAGGCAATTTGGAACAAAGTATTTTCATCAACTTTAGCTGATTTTCCATCTTGCTTAACGCCAAAACCTTTACAAACTATCACTTTTCCATCTTTAACAATGGCAATGGCTAAACCAGGAACTTGCCATCTTTCCATTTCGCGTTTTACATAACTATCGAGCGAGTCTTTTACAAAAGTGGGCTGAGCAAATAAAGCAGTATTAATTATTAATAACAGTAAAAAAAATTTGAAATGATGTTTGGCAATAGTAATTTTATTCATGTAAGTTATGTAATTGTATTTTTAAAAACGAGTTTGTAAATATAATAAAATTGCAGTTCAAATTTTAAGTAATGAAAACTAAATGGCAATGATTTAAAAGCAAAAAACCTTGTTGAAAATTCACCAACAAGGTTTTAATTAGAATCTTTTAACTTAATTAACGCTATAACCATTTAGATAAAAAGCTCAATAAATCTTTTCTAAGTTCAGCAAATAATTCTTCAAAACGAATCATTTTTTGGCGTTCTTCAGCATGATCATCCATTTTTCTATGATTACTAGCAATGGGATTATTAATAATAGAATCTTCAATTTTATTCACATGCTGTTTAATATCGTGTTTCAATATATCTATTTGCTCGTTCTGGATTTTAAATTGATTTTCAAATCTTTCAACAAAAACCAATACTTCTTGATGATTATTTTTTGATGCAATTTCATCCAAACGACTTTGCATAATTTTCAAATCATCTTTATAAAAAAGTAGTTTATTTAACCATTCTTTATGTTCTACATGTAGTTCTACTAATGCTATTTGATTATTCATAATTTTATTTAATTTTACAGTACAAAATAAAAGTATTAATCAAACTAAAATAATGACCAACTTCATGCTATTTATTGATTAGAAAATCAATTTCCATTGTTTCACTATCATTTTATTAAAAACTAAAAAAGTTAAATAACTAAATTTATTTAACAATGTATATTAAAAATAGCAATTATATTCGTTAAAATTTTTATGAAAAATCTGCTTCTTATTTTTTCTCTTTTAATTGCTTTGCAAAGCAATGCACAAAATTACAAACCTTTAGAAAGAGTTGATCCACCTTTTTGGTGGAATAATATAAACAATAAAGTACTTCAATTGATGCTTTTTGGCAAAAACATTGCGGCAAGCTCCATAAAAATAAATACCCTTGGCGTAAAACTTTTACGAGTTGAAAAGGTAGAAAATGTAGATTTTTTATTTGCTTATATCAATCTTCAAAATTTTAAGGGAAATACCATCAATATTCAATTTAGTAAAGGAACTGAAACCTATAAATACAATTACAAATTAGAAAAATTAACCAAAGACATTGACAACATTACACAGGCCGATTTAATATATATGGCCATGCCCGACAGGTTTGCAAATGGCGATACCGCGAACGATATAATAAATGGTTTACGTGAAAGTGTTTGTGATAGAAATGATTTAAATGGCAGACATGGTGGCGATTTAAAAGGCGTCATAGATCATTTGGATTATTTAAAAGATTTAGGAATTACCACACTTTGGTTGAATCCAACTTTAATTAACGACCAACCAAAATACAGTTATCATGGTTATGCATTAACGGATCATTATTTAACCGATCCAAGATTTGGAACCAATGATGATTACAAAAAATTAGGCTCCGAACTCAAAAAACGCAATATGAAATTGGTAATGGATTTAGTTCCAAATCATATTGGCGATAAGCATTGGATGTTTTTAAACATGCCTGAAAAAAACTTGGTTAATCAATGGCCAGAATTTACTAGAACCAATTACCGCGCCCCTATTCATTACGATCCTTATGCCAGCAAAGCTGAAAAAAAATTGATGACAGATGGTTGGTTCGATATTCAAATGCCCGATGTAAATGAAACCAATCCAAGAATTGCTACTTACTTAATGCAAAGTTATTTGTGGTGGATAAACTTTGCGGGAATTGATGGATTTAGAATTGATACATACAGTTATAACGATGTAGATTTTATGAATAATTGCATGGGTTATATCAAAAAAGTATATCCAAATTTTTGGAGCAGTGGAGAAATTTGGGAACGTGGCGTTTTGAGCAATGCCTATTTTGTGAACAAAAGTAATTTTGCCAAAGCACCTGAAAGTAATTTAACAAGCGCCATTGATTTTAACTTGCATTGGGCCATTCACGAAGCTTTATTAGACACACCAGAATGGGATAAAGGATTAGCTAAAATTTATCAAACGCTATCACAAGATGGATTATATAATGACCCTAATTTAAACCTAACATTTTTAGATAACCACGATTTGAATCGTTTTTATTCTGTTATGAAAAACGATAGGAAGAAATTCAAAATGGGAATTGGCTTATTGTTAACACTTCGTGGTGTGCCAAGCATTTATTACGGAACAGAAATATTAGTAAAAAACAAACAAATACCACGAAAAAGTGATGGAGAAGTTCGCATGGATTTTGAAGGCGCTTGGCCAACTGACAAAACGAATAAATTTATTGCCGAAGGCAGAACAGATGAAGAAAATGAAGCTTTTAATTATGTAAAAAAATTAGCCAATTGGCGAAAAAACAATGAAGCAATTACCAATGGAAAAACTACTCATTTTGCAGTAGAAAATGGTGTGTATACTTACTTTAGATACACTGATAAAAAAGCAGTGATGGTAATCATAAACAGGAATGCAAAATCACAAACTATTCAATTTAAAAAGTATGATGAAATACTTAACAAATTTACCAAAGCTAAGGATATCATGAATGAAAACACTTTGAATTTATCGGATAAAACGATGCAAATAGAAGCAGATGTAATAAGGATTTTTGAATTGGAGGAGTAGTTGATAGTTGTCAGTTGATAGTTGATAGTTGTTGGTTGATAGATAAAATTTATTGTTGATTATTGAACTAAATTCTAATAGAAAAATATCGAATGTTGAATGTTGAGGGAATTTATGAATAGCCGTTCTTGGTCACTGAGCTTGTCGAAGTTTAGCCAACGGGAAAAAAATTCGAAATCCGAATATCAAAATTCGAAAAGAAAAAAATTAAATAAAGAATAAGGAATTTAGAATGTTGAAGGAAATTTAAAACGGCTAATTCCTTTTACTTTCTAAACAAAATTGAACTATCGCCATAGCTTAAAAAACGAAAGTTATTGTTTAAAGCAAAATAGTAAACATCGCTCCAATCTTCACCAATGAATGCAGAAACTAGTAGTATTAAGGTGCTTTCTGGTTGGTGAAAATTTGTAATTAATGCATCTACCAATTTAAATTGATAAGGCGGAGCAATCATAATTTGCGTAGTGCCATGAATTTGATCTGTTTTTTTCATATCCATCCACTCTAAAATAGCTTTTAAAACTTGTAAAGCATTTAATTGATTGTTTTCATTTTCATAAGGCTGCCATTGACTTACTTGCATTTTATGAATATTTTTCCAATCTTGTCTGTTAGCAATTAGGAACATGCCAAACCAATAAAGACTTTCAATGGTTCTAAGCGAAGTAGTTCCAACGGTAATAATCCTATTCTTTTTCTCTAAGCAATTGCAAATATTTTGCACCAATATTTTGTCAATAATTACATGTTCTTCATGCATTTCATGACCACTCATATTTTCGGCTTTTACTGGTTTAAAAGTTCCAGCGCCAACATGTAGTGTAACAAATTCAGTGGTAATTTTTTTCTGATGTAATTTTTCGAAAACTTGTTTTGTAAAATGCAATCCTGCAGTTGGTGCGGCTACCGAACCTTCAAATTCAGCATAAACAGTTTGATACCTCACTTCATCGTCAGCATCAGCATCGCGGTTCATATAAGGAGGCAATGGCAATAAACCAGCATGATAAATAACGTCAGCAAAAGCAAATCCTCCATTCCATTTGAATTGAATAATATAAGAATCCAAATGCTGTTTTATTCTTTCGGCTACCAGTGAAATTTCAGTTCCATTTATTGCAAAATTCTTTGTTAAAATTCCTTCTTTCCATTTTTTATTATTTCCCACCAAAGCTACCCATTGGCAAGTTTCGGTTTCCTTAAAACAAATAGCTGCATCGTTGGGAATATTGGGTTCTAAGCACATGATTTCAATTCTAGCACCAGTTTCTTTTTGGAACAAAATTCGTGCATGAACTACTTTAGTATTATTAAATATTAAGCAATCATTTTCATTTAAAATAGCTGGTAGCTTATTGAAAACAGATGCTGTTATTTCACCATTTTTATATACCAATAATTTACTTTTATCTCTATCTTTTAAAGGATGCTGTGCAATTTTTTCATCGGGTAAATGGTAGGTAAAATCTGCTATTTTAAGTTCTTGTGCTTGCATATATTTTCCAAAATTGTTCATTAATATTTGACGTTAAGTTTCTTGAAAATAAAACCCAATAACCATGCTGGGCCAATCATTAAAAATTGAATATCATGTAAAAAAGATGGTTTTTTACCTTCAATTTTATGACCAATAAATTGCCCTATCCATGCTAAAACAAATAATATTAAACAAATTTTGTATAACGCAATAGAACTATGTTGTTCAAATAAATGGCAAATAAACAAACAAATAAAAGCAAATAAAATAATGCCAATGGCCATTTTCCATCTTAATCGAACATAAAATACTATAACAAAAAACAATGCTAAATGAGCCAAAGTAATTGTACCCAATTTTACACAATAAAGCAAACCAACAATATTTAAAAAAATAGTTGGAACACAAATCCAATGAATCAATTTATTGGTTGAATTTTGATGGCTGACAGCATATTCGTCAAACCATTGATCAATTGTTTTCATAACAAGTATAAAATAAAAAAAGCAGTGTAATGATTCACTGCTTTTGGTTATCAAAGGTATGGTAATTTTTTAAAAAGGTAAATCATCACTCAAACTTTCATTGTTCGATTGACCATTTGTTTGCGTATTGGTCTCATTAACTGTGTTAGCATTTTGAGTATTCGAATTATTTGTTCCATCATTGTTTTTATTAGGATTTCCACCTAACAAAGTAAAGTTTTGAACTCTTACTTTTAACCTTGACTTTTCTATACCTTCTTTGTCTTTCCAAGTTTCTGTTTTAAGTTTACCTTCAATATAAACTTGACTTCCTTTTTTTAAATATTTTTCAGCAATTTTTGCTTGATTGTCCCACATTTCTATGTTAAACCATTCAGTTTCTGTTCTTCTTTCACCGTTTTTATCGGTAGTGGTTTCGTTAGTAGCTAATGAAAAGCTAGCTACTACTTTTTGATTTTCTAAGTGTCTTAACTCGGGGTCTCTTCCTAAGTTTCCAATTAAAATAATTTTGTTGTACGACATATTTTTAGGTTTAAATGTTAATTTAAAAAAATTTGATGTGGCAATTTAACATTTGAAATCAATTTTTCAAGCAATTTTGGAACCGCATAATTATTTATTTCATCAATTTTTATTTCTATAAAATTATTAGACAGATTAGGTTTGGTTTTACTTGTTATTTTCCAAAACCCAGCCCGTAAAATTTGATGTGTTAAAATATGTTTGTAGTTTTCCATAAAAACAATTTTCAAATCAGATATATCATTAAAATATTTATTTTCAATCAATTCATTTAAAACTTCCATTTCATTGGTAAAAAGTAGTTTTTCAATTAATGGAAATTCAAAAAGGCCTTGCCAAATATCGTTTGCACCTCTTTGGTTCAAGTAAGTATTTCCATTGTTTTCAAATATAAAATAATTAAAATACCTAGTTTTTACTTTAACTTTTTTTATTTTAACTGGTAAATTCTTTTGTTCACTATTTGAAAAAGCAAAACAACTATTATTTATTGGACAATTAATACAATCGGGATTTTGTGGTTTACAAACCATTGCTCCCAATTCCATCATGGCTTGATTATGAATAGCTGGATTATTCTTGTCGAGTAATTCATTGGCAATTTTAGCAAATTCGTACTTACCATTTGTTGAATTTATATCAGTATAAATACCAGCATAACGAGCAATTACTCTATATACATTTCCGTCAACAACAGCTTTATTTTCATTAAAAGCAAAAGAAGCAATTGCAGCAGCAGTATAAGGACCAATTCCTTGAAGTTTAACTAATTCATTGTAATTATTGGGGAATTTACCATTATTATTATCTCTTATAAATTGAGCGGTAATATACATGTTTCTTGCTCTGCTGTAATATCCCAAACCTTGCCAAAGTTTTAGAATATCATTTAAATCTGCATTTGCAAAATCTGACACAGTTTTATAATTATCAGTAAATTTTAAATAATATGGTAAACCTTGCTCTACCCTAGTTTGTTGTAAAATAATTTCACTTAGCCATATATTATAGGGGTTTAAAGTATGTCGCCAAGGTAAATTTCGTTTATTATTATGATACCAAAATTGTAATTGTTTTTGCATAAAAAAATATTGCTATAAAAAAGTAAAAATGTACTTTGCAATTAACATTTTTAAATTGCAAAAAGTTTAAAAAAATGTTTTATTTGCACAAAATTGAAAAATAAATTTGTTATAACATGATTATTTTCAAATAAATAGCTTGTTTAATTAAGGTATTGAAAAAATATTTTATTTTTTTCAATAAATTAATAATCAATTTTATACATTTGCAGCCCTCGTTAAAATAAATAAATCATAAAAATCAATAAATCAACAACATGACAAAAGCAGAAATTATCACAGAGATTTCAACAAAGACAGGAATTGACAAACTTCAAGTTCAAGAGTCAGTAGAGTCGTTTTTTAAAGTAGTTCGTAATAACATGATTGAAGGTAAAAACGTGTATTTCCGCGGTTTTGGTTCTTTCATTTTGAAAAAGCGTGCTAAGAAAATTGCTCGTAATATTTCAAAAAACACTGCAATGGTAATTGATGAGCATTATATTCCTGCTTTCAAACCAGCTAAGAGTTTTACTGAAAAAATTAAGAAAAGCGATGCAGTAAAAGCAAACGCTACAAAGCGTGAAAGAGAAGCAAAATTAGCATTGAAAGAAGACTAGTTTGTGACTTTTCATTTAAATTATGCAAACCAATAAATCATTTATTATAATTGTTATATCGCTAGTACTTTTAGCTAGTGGGCTTGCTTATTTAAATTTTAGTTCAGCTGGAAACGATACTCCAATTGAAACAACTGATTCAAATGCTCCATTGGCAAAACCATTTAGCTATGATGATTATTTTATTTCAGTTAGAGATACAATTTCTCCAATTCTAAAGCTTAAAATTGATAGTTTAGAGCGTTTAATAAAAACAGACACTGGAAATTATCAAGCTAATGTAATGTTGGCACGATTGTATGACGAAGCCCATTTAAGCTTAATTGCTGCAAGTTATGTTTTTGATATAGCTACAAAATTAAACGATGAAAGATCATGGTTTAATGCAGGTTTTAAGTTTTATGACTTTGCTGCAAATACATCTGATACTGGTGTGCAAATTTATGCATCCAAAATGGCAATTACTTCTTTTGAGAAAGTAGTGGCAATTAATGAACAAAACTTAGAAGCCAAGAATGCAATGGCAATTTGTTATGTGCAAAATGATTTGGATATTATGAAAGGTGTGCAAATTTTGAAAGATGTGGTTAAACGTGATTCAAATAATGTGCAAGCAAATTACACATTAGGAATGTTAAGCAGAAGAAGTGGCCAATGGGATAAAGCAAGAATACGTTTCGAGAAATTAGCCAAACTTGATCCGTTAAACAGCGAAGCATATTTTTACTTAGGTGAAACATATAGTAGCTTAAATATGAAAAAAGAAGCTATTATTGCCTATGAAACATGTATGAACTTAATTCCAAATAAAGAATCGAAAAACGAAATAAAAAAATTAATTGATAATCTTAAACAAACAAAATAAAAACTATGCCAAGCGGTAAAAAAAGAAAAAGACATAAGATAGCCACGCATAAGCGTAAAAAACAGCTTCGTAAAAACAGACATAAGAAAAAATAATTTAGCAATTGCTAAATTGTGTTTTTATAATCTTATCAGTCAGTAGTTTTAATACATAACGGCTCTGACTCAAAACATAAAAACTTAACCAATTGGACCTTTAACACCATTGGTTAAGTTTTTATTGTTTTAACAAACACGAAAAACAAACGCATTTTTAGAAAATCTTACATTTGAAAACTTGGCTTTCGCCAATTTTTTTTAGGATACACTCATCCCAATCAATTGCAATTTAACTAACGAAAAAACCTCAACCTTGCGTAATTGATAACAAATAAAAAAAGGGAAACTTTAAATAGTGAGTAACGAAATTATAATAAACGCAGATCAAACGGGCAATGTACATATTGCCATGATGCGTGACAAAAAACTAG
The DNA here is from genome assembly GCA_947456185.1 of Bacteroidota bacterium. Classification (GTDB taxonomy): domain Bacteria; phylum Bacteroidota; class Bacteroidia; order UKL13-3; family UKL13-3; genus JAAFJM01. Next base: position 36,640 of record CANGPW010000012.1, read on the forward strand.
TAGAACTCCATCATGAAAAAGCAGATAATGCATTTTTGGTTGGAGATATTTACTTTGGAACTGTAAACAAAATAATGACTGGGTTAAACTCAGCATTTATTGACGTTGGGCATGAAAAAGATGCTTTTCTACATTATCACGACTTAGGACCACAAGTTCAATCATTACAAAAATGGATTAAGTTGGTTAGAAACGGAAAAAATACATCGGGAATTGAAAACGATGTAATGGAAACAGACATAGAAAAACATGGTAAAATTGGAACTTTATTAAGCCGCTTTCAACAAGTAATTGTTCAAGTTGTAAAAGAACCAATATCAAATAAAGGACCTCGTTTATCGAGTGAAATAAGTTTACCAGGCCGTTTTATTGTTTTAATACCGTTTGATAATGCAATTGCTATTTCTAAAAAAATAGTAAAACACGATGAACGCAATAGACTTAAAAAGCTAATGCAAACCATCAAACAGCCTAACTTTGGAGTTATTATTAGAACCAATGCTGAAGGTATTAGCGTAGAAGAGTTAGAAAAAGATTTAACAGAACTAATGGCTAAATGGGAAATTGTTTACACACAGTTAAAATCAGCAGTACCACCACAAAAACTATTAGGCGAAAGCGAAAGAACGCTTACTTTAATTAGGGATTTAGTGAATGAAGACTTTACAGGAATTCATGTAAACGACACGTATTTATATAATGAAATTAAGAATTATGTAAAATCGAAAAGCCCAGTTTTAGAAAAAATTGTTAAACTTTACACTGGTAAAGTTTCCATTTTTGAACATTTTGACATTGAAAAACAAATAAAAACTAGCTTTGGAAAAGAAGCGAATTTTTTAGGTGGATGTTATTTAATTATTGAGCATACAGAAGCGATGCACGTAATAGATGTAAACAGTGGAAATACAAGTGCAAAAAACGAAGCGCAAGAAGACAATGCTTTAAGAATTAACTTAGAAGCAGCAACTGAAGTGGCTCGTCAATTAAGATTACGCGATTTAGGTGGAATTGTAGTTGTAGATTTTATAGATCAAAAAACTGCTGGTAACCGCAAATTAGTTTACGAAAAACTAAAAGAGGAAATGAAAAGCGATAGGGCAAGACACAAAATTCTGCCTATGAGTCCTTTTGGTTTGGTTGAAATTACTCGCCAAAGAGTAAGACCAGAAATGAATATTATTACAACCGAAAAATGCCCTACTTGCAACGGAACTGGGGAAATTCAAAACAGTGTGGTATTACTTGACGAGATTGAAAATCAAGTGAAATATTTGATTGAAAATGTGCGTCATAAAGGATTTAGTTTGGAGTTAAATCCATACTTAGCTGCTTATTTTATGCATGGAGGTTTAAAATCGCCACGTATGAAATGGTTCATTAAATACAAACGTTGGATAAAAATAAACAAAGTAAACACCCTTTCAATGGTTGATTACCGATTTATAGATAAAGACGGTGAGGCAGTAGTGTTTTAAAAAACTATTCTTAATTGTTGGTGCCGCTGCGCTTAAACACCAACAATGGCATCATTAAATAAAAAATCCGTAAAGTTTAGTCTTTACGGATTTTTTGTTGAATACCAATAATAGTCATTCCTTAGGAATCTCCTTCATTTGGCAACCAACATTGATAACTCCGAGTTGGTTACCACAGAAAGGAGATGCGCTGCATGACAGGAGGTTTCATTTAAAATCAATTGAAAAAAGTTTATTCTTCCTCCTCTCCTACTCTGTCTATTTCTATCTTAAAATCAGTACTAGTGTAGTAATTTTTAGTAAACTCACACCAATGGCAATCGGCTTTTCCACAGCCATTGCTAAATTCTTTGGCTTTTATTTTAGTAAAAGCAAAATCTATTTGTCCTAAAACTGTTTGAATGTCTAAAGGTGTAATTGGAATCCTAATTTTATTGAAATTATTTGTTTTTTTATCAGGTTCTACAAAGTCAAATTCACAGGTTTGCATATCCCAATTTTGGGTTTTGGGGTCTTTATCGTAATCCATTAGAATTTTATAAAACACTGCTTGTCGCCAATAATCTCCACCAAATTTATCCTCAAACTTGGGTTCTTTTTTATCAGCTTCATCTTTTATTACATTTTCATGATTGGGCGTTTTAAACTTTTCTCGCGCATTGTCAATATTGCCTGTTTTATAATCCACTACATTTACCACATTACCTGCAAATTCTAGTTTATCTAACTTTCCGTTTAATGGAACATTATTTACCACTACATTTTTCAAACTCCTTTCTACACTGGTAATTTTATTCCATTCATTGATGTATTTAGCATAATATTTTGGCAAAAACTGATCGCCATATTCCATGCGTAATTTAAATTCTTGAGGGGTAAAATTTTGTTCATTTCTGCGCATAAACCAAGCAAAATCCTTTAACATTTCTTCATCAGTAGCAAAGATTTTCTCGTCATTGCTATTCATGTTTTTGAACAATTTTTCTAAGGCATAATGAACAGCGCTACCAAAAGTCATGCTAGCACTTAATGGCGCTGGCACCTTAATTAAACTGTTAAAGTAAAACGCAGTTGGACATTTTAAATATGAACTTAAGTGAGTTACACTCAAGGTATATTTTTCCAATAATTCATTTACAAAATCATTGTTAAATAATTGGTCGGCAGCTAAGTGTTTTTGGTTTTGCCAAACTATTAATTCAAAGTTTGTTAAATCGGCATCACTTACAGCATAATCGCTATTTTTTATTCCTGAAAACTCTTCTAATTCAGCTAAGAACTGACTTTTTTCTAACTCTTTGCTATTATTATCATGTGTTAAATAACTTAAGTTCAATTGTTTTTTTGCACGAGTCATTCCTACATAAAACAACCTGCGTTTTTCCTCTAAATCATTTTCTTTATTAATTTCAAATAAAGTATCTGGTAGGGAATAACTGCTGTGTTTACGTGATTTTTCCCAAACATTTGCATTGATACCAATGATAAAAACATGCTCAAATTCTAATCCTTTTGATGAATGTGTGGTAATAAAATTTACACCATCCAAATTATAAATCAAGCGCTGTGATGGCAATTGAATTTTTTCTTTTTCCATGGTATCTATTGTATTTACCAATTGCTTTAATGCAGTTTTGGTATTGCGAACACATTCACTTTTCACAAAATCAAAAAAGGTATGAAGTAACTGCATATTATAAGTTCGCTCATCACTTTGCAAAGCTTCAAAAAGCAAACCGCTATCGTTTATTATTTCTTTTATTAAATGTTGTAAAGTTAAATTTGCAGCGCTGCTGATCCATTTTTCAATCAATGTAGATGCTTTTACAAATAGTTCATTTACATTTTTATCTTCAATAAAAATATTTGGTTTTGGGTCAATAAAATTTTGTTTCAAACCTTGTCGCCAACCTGTTTTCTCCCACGTTACATCTTTTTGATTGTTCAAATCGTTCATTTTATTGGCAAATCTTGCCAATTCAATGCTTGGTAAACGAAAGAAATTATAATGCAAAATTTCAAACAACAAATATTCGCCACTGTGCGGTTTTGTTAACTCTGCATTGATATAACGTAAAATGGCAACCAGTTTTTTGATGAGCATTTCATCAAAAGCATTGGCTCTTTTTCGTGTATTAATTTGAATATTGTGATGCTGTAACCACGCAATTAAATCATCGGCTTGCTTATGGTTATGAAACAAAATAGCAATTTCATTTAATGGAACACCTTGTTCTTTCAAAGCCATTATTTGCATAGCAATATGCGTGCTTTGATGTGCTTCATTTTGATAAGCAAATATGTTTGGAGGATTGGTTAAAGCAGCAAACTTTTCGTTGCTAGCCAGCAATGATTTATCAGGATTTATCCTGGTATTGTTCTGACTAATTAACGCTTTACTGGTATCTAAAATTACTTGACTACTGCGGTAATTTTGTACCAACGAAATGGTTTTTAAATCCTGCGCTGCATATTTATTGATATAAAAATTAATATTCTCCACGTTAGCTCCTTGAAACCTGTAAATAGATTGGTCATCATCGCCAACGGCAAATACATTGGGCTTTTCGTTGTTCTTTAATAGTTGAAACAACAAATCATTTTGCGCACCACTGGTATCTTGGTATTCATCTACCAAAAAGTACAAATACTTTTCTTGGTATTGCGCTAGCATCTCCGGTTTTTGAGTGAATGCATCAATCACCCATAAAATCATGTCGGCAAAATCGTAGCGATTGTGTTGTTTTAACTTAGCTTGATAAGTTTCAAAAGTGGCAGAAGCAGCTCTTAAAACTTGCATTTTTTGCACTTCTTTATCGTAAGCGGCTTGTTTTAAATCGCCAGCGTTAAATTCTTTGTATTTGCGTTTGTAAACAAATTCATCGCGGGTTTTGATGTCTTCTAAATAAGTATCTATTTTGCTATTAATTAAAGCTGCGCTCCAGTTTTCGCGCTTCATGGCTTGATACAAATTTAATAATCGATCGGTTTCATAATATATATCGCCAGTATAACGTTTCAGTGGATTTTCAGCATCAAACTTATCAATGATTTCATGCACCAAGTTTATTTGTTCTAACTCGCTAATGGCATCCAAACTTCTTATTCCAAAATAATCTAAGTTTTCTTGAATAACGGCATTGCTAAAAGCATGAAAAGTAAAAATATCAATTCTATACGCATCAGTACCAATGATTTCAATGAGGCGCTTGCGCATGGCAATGGTTCCTGCATCGGTATAAGTTAGGCATAAAATACTTTCGGCTGTGGTATCGGTTTTGGTTAAAATATTGGCAATTCTACTTGCTAATATTTGAGTTTTTCCTGTTCCTGGCCCAGCTATCACTAGCATAGGACCATCAATTTGGTCTACTGCATTGCGTTGCTCTGCATTTAATTGATATAATAAATCGGTAAAAGGAATTTTTGATTGTGGCATTTTCAAAAGTAATAATAAAGTATGAAGTATGAAAGATGAAGTATGAATTTTGGATGTTGAATTTTAAATGATGAAGTATGAAAGAAAAAGTATATAGTGTAAAGTTTTAAGTCCAGACACATCGGGAAAGTATTAAAAAATTAAATTCGAAAATAAAAAATACTATCAGCTAGAAGCTAGAAATCAGTTACCAATTGCATATTGCCAATTGCCAATTAATTTTCCTTAAACTTGCACTCATTTTATTCCTAAAACAAGCATTGCAGTTCAATCCATTCCAATATCATTTACCCGTTGCAGATATTATAGACGAGGTGAAAAATCATTTAGCCAATCACAATACTTTAATTGTAAATGCGCCTCCGGGAGCAGGAAAAAGTACGCTTTTGCCTTTGACTTTATTGGATGAAAATTGGTTAGTTGGCAAAAAAATTATTATGTTGGAACCACGAAGGTTAGCTGCTAAAACTATCGCCACCCGCATGGCAGAACTTTGGGGCGATAAAGTGGGCGAAACCATTGGTTACAGAATACGTTTTGAAAACAGAGTAAGCACACAAACCAAAATAGAAGTAGTAACCGAAGGTATTTTAACCCGCATGTTACATACCGATAATGCTTTGGAAAATGTGGGCTTGGTGATTTTTGACGAGTTCCACGAACGCAGTTTATTTGCCGATGTAGCCATGGCTTTATGCCGAGAAGCACAACAAATATTAAGACCTGATTTGCGCATGATGGTCATGTCGGCTACGCTGAACATGCCTCAATTAACTGCTTTATTAAACTGCCCTGTGGCAGTAAGTGAAGGAAAACAATATCCAGTAGAAATTAAATATGTAGGTGAAGGAGATGCTTTTTTATTGCCCGAAACTACTGCTCAAGTAATTGTAAAAGCAGTCAAAGAAAATGAAGGCGATGTATTGGTATTTTTACCTGGCGAAGGTGAAATACGCAAATGTGCTGAACTATTGAAAGGTAAATTGTTGGAATATGCCATTCATCCGTTATACGGACAATTACCTCAACGGGAACAATTTGCCGCCATTATGCCAAATAAAAATGGCAAACGAAAAGTAGTTTTAGCAACTTCCATAGCCGAAACAAGTTTAACTATTGAAGGAGTAAAAATAGTAATAGATTCAGGATTTGCGCGTGTTTCGAAGTTTGATCCCAAGTCAGGATTATCGCGATTAGAAACCGTTCAAATTACCAAAGATTCAGCTGACCAACGGGCAGGACGTGCGGGAAGGTTAAGTGCTGGCGTATGTTATAGAATATGGACCAAAGCCAATCAGGAACGAATGATTGAACACCGAATTCCTGAAATAATGGAAGCTGATTTAGCTGCTTTGGTATTAGACATGGCCAAATGGGGAATTAGTAATTTGTACCAATTGACTTGGTTAAGTCCACCTCCAAAAGCTGCCGTGATGCAAGCCCTAGATGTACTTACCAATTTGAATGCTTTGGACACTAACAAACGCATTACAGAACATGGAAAAGAAATTCATCAGCTGCCTTGTCACCCCAGAATAGCGCATATGCTTTTAAAGGCAAAGCAAGACAATGCCATTGCATTAGCAACCGATATAGCAGCCATTTTAGAAGAGCGAGATCCATTGCCAAAAGACAGTGGCATAGATATCAATTTACGCATAGAAGCATTGAGGCGAAGCCGCCAAAATAATAGTGCGGGCAATAGATTTGGAAGAATAGAAAAGGTAGCAGAATCGTACCGCAAAATGCTGAACCAAGAAGCAGAAAACGGCCCTGTTGATGACCACGAAACAGGTTTGTTATTGGCTTATACTTATCCGGAACGAATAGCATTTGCAAGGCCAGGAAATAACGCACAGTTTCAATTAGCCAATGGAAAAATAGCAGCCATTGGACATAGAGATAATTTGGCCAATGAACCTTGGCTTGCCGTGGCGCATATAGATACCCGAGATGGTTTAGGGAAAATATTTATGGCATCGCCATTGAATCCAAAAGATTTATTGCCATTGGTAAAAGAGCGTGAAGTAATTACTTGGGATACCCGAAAAGGGGGTTTAATAGCTACCAAAGATTTAAGAATTGGCAGTATTGTATTGCAATCTAAACCATTGGCAGCGCCAAACGAGGAAAATTTAGTAGCGGCTATTTCAACAGCAATAAAAAATGAAGGCGAAGCATTATTGAATTTTGATGAAACATTTACCCAATTACAAAAAAGAATATTGAGTTTATGCAAATGGAATCAATACAAAGATTGGCCAGATGTAAGTACCGATGAGTTATTGCTAAATAATATGGATTGGTTAGGGTTTTATTTACCCAAAGTAAAACGACCTGATGATTTAAAAAAAATAAATTTAAGTGAAGCCTTACTTCAATATTTAAGTTGGGAACAGCAGCAAACTTTAAACTCCTTAGCTCCAGCAAAAATAAATGTGCCCAGTGGTTCTAATATTGGAATAGAATATTTGGCAAATGGCGAAACCCCAATCCTTTCGGTTCGCTTGCAAGAAGTATTTGGCATGGCTGATACGCCAACGATAAATAATGGAAAAATACCTTTGGTGTTGCACTTACTTTCTCCTGGATTTAAACCCGTTCAAGTAACTTCCGACTTAAGAAGTTTTTGGAACAATACTTATTTTGAGGTAAAAAAAGAGCTAAAACGCAGGTATCCAAAACACGCTTGGCCCGATGATCCGTGGACAGAAAAAGCAGTGGCCAAAGTTGGACCTAGGAGAAACTAAATTTTAAATGTTGGATATTGAATTTTTGATTAAAGTAAATTCTAATTTTTTATAAATTTTTTAGCAATTAAATGCTTTTCAGAAACAATATTTAACATGTAAATTCCTGTAGGTAATTGGGTAAAATCAAAAACAGTTTCTTTGTTTATTTTAGCATAATTTAAATTCATCATTAATTGTCCAGAAGTATTGTAAACACAAAGCTTTACTGGTTCATCTATTATTGTATTAATACTTGCAAATCCGTTAGTAGGATTTGGAAATAACAATAAATTATTTGGGGAGATTTCTGAAATATTTGTACGGTCAATCATTAAGCTTGAAGGAGTAACTGGCGAACGCCAAATTCCACGTCCATAAGTTGAAATAACCACATGATTTTCTATGTTATTAATTTCAATGTCATTGATGGTGGTATTTGGTAAATTATTACTGAACAACTTCCATTCATTTAGTGAGTCGTTTGTGTAATAAACTGCTTTATTCATGGCCAAATAAATGGTATTATTAAAACTACTAGCTTGGTGAATAATACTATTTTTGGCTCCACTAGGAAGATTATAAGTTATGTTTTTCCATGTAGTTCCACTATCTAATGATTTATAAATAATATTATCGGTTACTACATATATAATAGATGGATCATTTCTGTTGAAATCAAAATTCTTAATTGACGAAGTCAAATTATTGAATTTAGTAATATCAAAAGCAGTTGTTCCATCCGACTGAAAAAGCCCAGCTGTAGTACTTACCAAAACTTTTAAATCATTGGTTGGATGCACCCTAATTTGATTGATATTACTTACAAAATCGTAAGAAGAAGCAATATTAAATGCACCAGAATTATACATGTATAATTTTTTAAAACCCGCATATAAAATTCCATTATTACCAAATTCTAAAGGTGTAATCCAATTTCCTTTTTCACCATCAGGTGAACTCGTAGTAAAAAATCCTTCACTTGATGTATCAGAAATATCTAATTGATACATAGATCCACCAAATTGTATGAATCCATAATGCGAATTTAAATTGGTTGGGTCAATGGCCGCATCCATTCCATCGGCTCCATGAAAATTAATCCATGCATTATTAGCAAACGAATAACCACCGTTGTCTTGTAAACCTCCAACTGCTTGCACTTCGGATGATTGTGCCACATCAATTCTATAAAACTGGCTAATGTTTAAACCATTTTTTGTTTTATCAGAAAAGTTTGTCCCCAAATCTGGTGAAATATAAATTCCACCATCGGAACTAACATAAAATTTTCCATTATAAAATTTTAAATCATGAATATCGGCATGTGTATATGATTCCCCACTTGGATTACTCCAGCTATTTAATTTATTGAAATTTGTACCACCATTTGTCGATTTCCAAACATTTAAACAACCTGTAAAAACTACTTCTGGATTTACATCAGAAACTGTAATAGCTAAATCATAATCAGCTTGTGTTGCTCCATCGTATACATCGGAAGTGGTATTTTGTGTTGTAAAAGTTTCACCACTATTTATTGATTTATAAACTCCTTTAAAACTTTTATCATTATCAGAAACTAATACATATAAGTATTCAGCATTTGCAGGTGTAACTGCAATGGCTGTTCTACCCGCATTGGTGTATGTTTGAATTGAAGTAAAAGTTTCACCACCATCTGTCGATTTAACAATATCTCTTGTGGTTCCAGAACCTGACACAGCATATAAAACAGAAGTATCGTTAGGTTTAATTCTAATTTCTTTGCATAAAGTTGTGTAATTTCTTGTCCAAGTTAAACCAGCATCGGTTGTTTTATATACACCACTGCTACCCACTACCCAAAGTGAATTTGAGTTCAATGGATTGATTAATATTTCACCTAATTTAGAAGATGCGGTGTAAGGATATGAAGTTTGATTCCAAGTATTTCCACCATTAATGGTTTTCCAAACACCTGTAGTAGCTGAGTTTCCTCCATCTTCATCACCAGTAGAAACATAAATAATGTTTGAATCTTTATAATCAATGGCAATTCCTGAAACACCCGAAAAGCTAGCTGCTTCATTTAATAAAACCCAAGAATTTCCATTGTTTTTACTTCTCCAAATTCCTCCATTTGGAGAACCAATATAGATGGTGTTTGGATTTTGAGGATCAACAGCAGAAATATTAATTCTGCCTTGCCCTGAACTCCACGAACCTTTGTTCACATGCGTAAACGGACCCATTGGAATCCAATTACTCATATCAATACTATCTGCTTTTTTACTTAAATTAATGTTCTTTTTTCTTGAATTTAAATATTCATTGGTTATTTGGTCGCCACTCATTAAAGTACCATCCGCATTTAAATAATATTTCCAATGTTCTTTCCATCTTTGATATACTTTAAAGCCAGAACCTTTATTATATTTATTAGGTTGGGTTTCCCAAAAACTATCTAATTGTGCAGTTATTTCATTATAATTATTGGTGGTAAATTGCTGTCCAAGTATTTCAATTGGCTGTTTACTTTTTTGTGAATAAGCTACATGAAGAGATAAACTTAAGAGTATATATAAGAAGATTTTTTTCATTTTTTAAAATTTTACTGTTTAACTATAAAGCTAATTACTAATTACAAATAAAGAGCATAAAAGTTTCAAAACAAACGCTGTAACGCAAATCAACAAAAAGACGACAATGGTTTTATTTGGATTTTATATCAGTTTATAAACTTAATATATTCGCAAATAAACGGTATGAACCGGGAACGCCTGCCGGCAATTCTCTGAAGAAAGCTAAGCCTGTATAAACATAATTTCCTTTACCATATTTGGCAATAATCAGGCTTCCTTTATTGGGTTTTTCACCTGGATCGTTCATGCTTAAGGGACATTGAAAACTGCTATCCATGTCAGTTCCAAAATATATTCCACGCTCTTGAATCCATCCATCAAAATCGGCATTGGTGATTTTATTAGGAAAGTTTAAAACAGGGTGCTCAGGCAATAAAAACGTAACAGGTACTTCTTCAATGGTAACTCTATCACGACTTAGTTTAAATGGAACTGGTGAAATTTGATCTTTCAATGGTCCAAAAAAACTATTGGTATTGTATTGAACAACTAAGTTTCCACCCTCTTTTACATAATCAAATACACGTTGTTTGTATTGTTGTAATTTTTCGTTGGTGTTAAACGCACGAACCCCTAAAACAATGGCAGGAAATTCATTTAAGTTTCCATTTTGCAATTGTTCATCGGTAATCATTACCACTTTATAACCCATTTGCTCCAAGCTTGCAGGCACTGCATCGCCAGCACCTTGAATATAACCAACGGTGTTAAAAGTTTTCTTTACATCAACTTTTACCAATTTAGCATCAGCTTCTGGAAACCAAGTTTGCACAGGAATATGGTCGTACTTAATTTCTTTGATTCCTTTGGTGTATGAAATGCCATCTACTTCTGCTGTGAAGTTGATGGTTGTAGACCCTTCGACTTCGCTCAGGGTGACATTGGAAGTGACAGGTGCTCGGAACTGAAAAGTAAATATTTTTTCATCCCCTTTTTTTGCTAATTCAAAATTATATGAAATAGGCGAATAATTAAAGGTGGTTAATGCTGCAAGTGCTACTTTAGGATAATTTTTATCCTCTGAAATTATTTTATATTCATTTAATTTACTATCAGATTTTAAACTTAAAACACCTTTTACATTGTCTTTTCCAGCTTTAACAATTACTTGAATTTCTTTTGGTTTTAAATCGGTAAATACAAAACTTTTTTGAGTTAAATTAAGCATTACTGGTGGCGTAATTACCAACGGACGATACAATTCACCTTTTTCTGGATCAACCCATTTGTATTGCAATTGGTTATCGTCTTCGATTTCTAGTTGATTTAAAAAATAGCCTTTAAAATTTTGAGAAGTATAAGGTTCAGTTAAATTATTCTCTAACAAATCAAATTGTCTTCTTAACACAAACATATTATTCTTTAAAGGATTAGTTAACCAATATAATGGTGTTATACTTTCTCTAATATAATAACTTGTATCTTTATATAAAAAATTTGTTTTAAACCCTTTTTCATTGTCTTGTTTAGCCCTTGCAATTGTATAGTTTGTGATTGCTATTTTTTCATTGTTGCTATAATTTGGTTTGTCAGCTAAGGATTCACTATAATGACCAATACAGTTTAAAATTAGTTTATTTAAAATTTGTCTATGAAAAAAAACAAAACATATTCCATCTAAACTTGGAACATTATTATTTTTTAATTCATAATTGATGAAACTACATTTAAGTTGTTTCTTTAGAATTAATAGTTTCGATATTGACTTTTCAGGATTTTCAACCTTGTAATTTTTAAAAATTTTCGCAATCTGTTTCCCAATTTTCTCTCCACCTTTTATTCGTTTCCAAGTAAAATCAATTCCTTCAAAAATATCTTTTATTCCAGTGGTATCGCCTTTTAAAGGTTTAAAAAATTCTAAGCTTTCACCTCGTTGTTTGGCACTTCCAAAACCTTGGCTTTTGTGCATGCTGCGGCTTTCGGCTGCTATTTCGCCATAACTTTTGCCCAATAAAGGATTGTATCCGCCTACATCTACTTTTATGAAAGGACTCATATCGGCATTTGGGTTGGCAAAACGAGTGCTTACATTCCAAAACATCCTGCGTGTTTTCCAAACCGAAACATATTGCAATTGCTCCGGAAAACGAGTTGGATCAGCTGCTGCATCAAAAGCTTGTTCAGCTAAAATAGCCGATGCTGTATGGTGTCCATGTCCGCCACTTCCATCGGTAGCAAAACGCGTAATGATAATATCAGGTCTGAAATTACGGATTACCCAAACCATATCGCTTAAAATAGAATCGTGGCTCCATTTGGTAAAAGTTTCTTCTGGATTTTTACTAAAACCAAAATCGTAAGCACGGGTAAAAAACTGCTCGCCACCATCAATTCTGCGTGCTGCCAATAACTCTTGCGTGCGAATCATTCCTAACTCAATGCCTTGTTCATAGCCAATTAAATTTTGTCCACCATCGCCACGTGTTAAACTTAAATAGCCAGTACGTAAACATTTTTCGTTAGCCAGATAAGCTATCAAACGCGTGTTTTCATCATCGGGATGCGCTGCAATGTATAGAACCGAACCAACAGTGTTTAACTTTTTAAGTTGTAAAAGTATTTCAGATGAGGTGTATGATTTGGGTGCTTGCGCAATTGCCAAAACAGTTACACTGAATGATAAAATGAAGGTTATAATTTTTTTCATATTGATTTTTAAGTTCTTAGTTTGAAGTACTTAGTTTCTTAGTTTTATGGCCACTGAGCCTGTCGAAGTGTTGCCACAGATTCACAGATTTTTTGATTTTGTTACCGTTGACTGCACTTCGACAAGCTCAGTGACCGTTGGAGTATAGGTCGCTGAGCTTGTCGAAGCGCATTTTGCCAATTGCCAATTGCATATTGCCAAAGGCTAATTAATCACACTATAACTCGTGCCATCTTTGCCATCTTTTATTTCAAAACCAATGTCTTTTAGTTTATTTCTGATGGCATCGCTGGTAGCAAAATCTTTGTTCAATTTTGCATGATTTCTTTGTTCTATAATCATATTCATTAAGCCATCAACTTTGCTGGTATCACTAGTAATTTCCTCTTGTAAACCCAATACATTAAAAACTATTTCAGTCATTAGTTTTTGCAAAGTAGCTTTATCATTTTCAGTAATGGTTTCTTTGCCATCGCTAATAGAATTAATCATTCTCACTGCTTCAAAAATACTTGCTATGGCAATGGGCGTATTGAAATCATCGTTTAAAGCTGTATATATTTCTGTTTTTATAGCATCAATATTTACAGAACTATTTGCGCTTACTTTTAAACCATCCATCAATTTCATGGTATTCATTAACCTATTAAAACCTTTTTCAGCAGCTTGTAATGCTTCGTTGCTAAAATCTAAGGTACTGCGGTAATGTGCTTGTAACATAAAAAATCGCACAGTCATTGGGCTATAGCCTTTGTCTAATAGTTTATGATTTCCTGAAAATAACTCATTTGGTAAAAAAGAATTACCTAAACTTTTGCTCATTTTTTGGCCATTAACTGTCAACATATTGGTATGAATCCAATAACGCGCAGGTTGCGTTTTGTGGCAAGCCAAATTCTGCGCAATTTCATTGGTATGATGGGTAGGAACTAAATCCATTCCACCACCATGAATATCAAATTCATTTCCCAAATATTTACTACTCATGGCCGAACATTCTAGGTGCCATCCAGGAAAACCAACTCCCCATGGACTTGGCCATTTCATAATATGTTCCGATTTTGCTTTTATCCAAAGTGCAAAATCTAAGCGGCCACGTTTATCACCTTGCCCATCTAAATCGCGGGTATTGTTTAATAAATCGTCTAAATTTCTGTTAGATAAAATGGTGTAATTATATTCTTTGGTAAACTTTTCTACATCAAAATATATAGAACCATTTACCTCGTATGCGTATCCATTTTCAATGATCTGTTTGGTCATTTCAATTTGTTCAATAATGTGACCCGTAGCAGTAGGTTCAATGCTTGGCGGCAAGGTATTGAACATACGCATGGTTTCTCTAAAATCAATGGTGTAACGTTGTACAATTTCCATTGGTTCTAGCTGTTCTAATTTTGCTTTTTTAGCAATTTTGTCTTCACCTTCATCGGCATCACTTTCCAAATGGCCGGCATCGGTAATATTGCGCACGTATCGCACCTTATAACCCAAATGCAAAAAATAACGAAATATTACATCGAACGAAATAAATGTACGTGCATTGCCCAAATGCGCATTGCTATATACTGTTGGCCCACAAACGTACATGCCTATATGGCCTTCGTGAATGGGTTTAAAATCTTCGGTAGTTCGAGATAAAGTATTGTATATTTTTAAAGTAGATTCCATGATAAAAAATGAACTGCGAATATAGTTGAATAAATTTTGAATTTTGAATGCTAGATTATGAATGATTTAATATTTATAAAAAGCAGCAGTTTTAACAGACTTTTAAAGTTTAGAATTTTTCATTGGTATGTAAAAATTTTTATTGTACATTTATAAGCAAGACTATCCGTAGAGTTAGCGCAGCGCTCTAAGGATTCTAAATGAATTGTAGTGTCTCCGACACGGGCTTTACAAACGAGTTTAAAACTCTCTATTCATTTTAAATCCGTAGTCCGATAGCTATCGGACCCTCTGCTATGGCTTGGCTTCAGACTCTGGATAGTTGGGTTGAATTTTGAATGCTGGATTATGAATGATTTTATATTTATGAAATTTTAAACTTGAAATGTATTTAAAAAGTAATAAAAAATCTAGCAGATTCAAACAACAAGATACTTTTTAATATTTTAATCTTTTTGATTTTTTTAAATTTTTCAATTCAAAATAACATGACAGACATCATGCAACTAAACTGTTCAAATTAATACATTTGAAGTATGAATAAAATATTCTTTTTTCTAATTATTTCTTCCTTTTTTATTGCTTGTAAAAGAAAGGTAGAAAAAGTAAAAGCTACGCAACAAGACATTACTGAATCGGTTTACGCTTCAGGAATTATAAAGGCAGAAAACCAATATCAAGTATTCTCAAATGTGAATGGTATTATTCAACAATATTTGGTAACAGAAGGCGATATGATAAAAGTGGGAACACCAATAATTGCTATACAAAACGAAACATCTAAGTTAAATTCCGATAA
>CANGPW010000013.1 GCA_947456185.1 Bacteroidota bacterium
ACATAAGAACCACCAGCTTGAGGCCATTTAGCTCCTAATTCGGCCCAAACAAATGCGTCCATAAATGAGAGCAATGCACCTAATAACCAAGCCAAAATACATTGAGGACCTCCCATGGTATGAATAATAAATGGAATGGTAACAAAAGGGCCAATTCCCACCATGTCAATCATGTTAAGTGAAGTAGCTTGACTTAAATTTAATCCTCTTACGAGTTTGTTCATTTACAATAATAATCAAAAATGTGAATTACAATATTCATTTCTATGAAATGGTGATGGTAATTCCTATCATTGCATTAAATGAACTCAGATAAATTTACTTTAAATACTGATATTGATTTAATTGAAAAAAATAAAAACAATAACAGTTTAATTGGATTAATTCTTTGTGGAGGAAGAAGTACCAGAATGCAAACTGACAAAGCATTTATAGAATACCACCAAATGCCTCAAGCGTATTATTTATATAATCAATTAAACGCTATTTGTGACCAAGTATATTTATCGTTTAATCAAACGCAAATATCAAAATTAAATTCGGCCTATCCTTCCATCATTGATCATTTAAAATACGAAAATTCTGGACCTATTGCAGCCATTTTATCGGCAATGGAAATCCATCAAAATAAATCTTTTTTAGTATTAGCCTGCGATTATCCTTTGCTTACAATAGAGGATATAATTAAACTAAAAACTACCTGGGAAAATGAAAATAATTCGGTTTCATTTTATAACAATAAAACCAATTTCCGTGAACCATTATTGGCCATTTACCACCTAAAAGATTTACTGGAATTAGCAAAGTTTTACAAAAAAGGAAATACTTCCTTGCAGTTTTTTTTAAATGAAATAAATGCGGAAAAAATTCAAGCTATTTCAAAAAAAAACTTAACAAGTATAGATACAAAAGAAGCATTTGAAAAAACTTATCATTTGATCAACAATTATTAGATAAAAAATGGCAAAATCAGCAGTATATCCTGTAAAAATTACCAAAGTAAATGAATCTAATTTTCAGCTAGCCGATGATTTATTAGCGGTAGAAGAACCGCTTGAAATACGCATTGGTTATGGCAATAAAGCAGATCGAAAACAAAAGAATATTTCGGTTACCATGCGCACACCCGGACATGATTTTGAGTTAGCATTGGGGTTTTTATTTACTGAAGGAATGATTGAAAAGGTGGAACAAATTTCACAAATAAAATATTGTACTGAACTAAATTCTCAAAAAAACAATGAGAACATAGTTAGGGTAGAATTACAGGAAAATGTAATTATGGACTTTAGTAATATTCAACGAAATTTTTATACTACTTCTAGTTGTGGTGTATGCGGAAAAGCAAGCATTGATGCCATAAAAACTGTGTGTAATTTAACTACTATTCAACCAGAATTTACCGTTAAAGATGAGGTAATTTTATCATTACCCCAAAAACTAAGCGCATTACAAAATGTATTTGAACATACTGGTGGATTGCATGCATGTGCTTTGTTTGAAACCAATGGAAACATAGTTTTATTGCGAGAAGATGTAGGCAGACACAATGCTTTAGATAAATTAATTGGAGCAGTAGTAGGAAGTAAAAATGAAGAAATATCATTTAACAATAAAGTACTTTTACTAAGCGGGCGAGCAAGTTTTGAACTGATACAAAAAGCTGCAATAGCACAAATTAAAATAGTTTGCGCAGTAGGCGCACCAAGTAGTTTGGCGGTACAAACGGCCAATGAATTTGGTATTACACTCATTGGTTTTTTAAGAGATAATAGATTCAATATTTATAGTGAAGCGCAAAGAATTCAGCTGTTAAATAACAAATGATTTTAACAAATATTTATTAATGTGTAAAATTAATCGAAACTTTTTGAAAAGCATTTTGTTCAAAACAATAAAATTAAAAAAAATAGATAAATGAGTGAAGAGATTGAAAAAATAAGAAATTCGATTGATACATTAAGACAAAAAATTATCAATCATCAAGTATATTCAATTATAAAAGATGTAGATGATTTAAAAATTTTTATGCAATACCATGTATATGCTGTTTGGGATTTTATGTCGTTATTAAAAACTCTTCAAAATAACCTGACTTGTACTACTGTTCCTTGGTTTCCCAAGGGTTCTGCAGAAACAAGACACTTGATAAACGAAATAGTAGTTGGTGAAGAATCAGACATTGATTTAGCAGGAATTAGAAAAAGTCATTTTGAATTATATTTAGATGCCATGGATCAATGCGGTGCAGATACTAGCCAAATTAAAAAATTTATTGCTACACTTAAAAATACTGGTAATTTTGATTCAGCTTTTTTAGCTGCTGAAACACCAAAAGAAGCCCAAGATTTTGTAAATTTTACTTTTGAAATAATTCATAGTAATAAAGATTATTTGCAATCAGCAATATTTACATTTGGTCGGGAAGACCTCATCCCATCTATGTTTATTTCTATAGTAAATGACATTCATAAAAACTTCCCTGAAAGTATATCAATTTTCAAATACTATTTAGAAAGACATATTGAAGTAGATGGAGACCATCACAGTCACCTTTCACTACAAATGACATCAAACTTATGTGCCAACAAACAACAGTTATGGGAAGAAGCGGAACAAGCAACCATTGAATCAATGAAAAAACGAATTGAACTATGGGACGGTGTTTATAAGCAAATTTTAAATAAAAAAAATACTATTGATAATGCTTAATTATAAGTTATTCTAACAATTAAAATGATTATTTCCCATTGATAATTAATAGCACAACTACACAAAAATTATTTAAAACTGCCTATTTTGTTTAATAAGGTAAAAAGAGATAAATAATATTATTTTTGAAATCTAAAAAATTACAAATAATTTTATTAAATAATGAAACACTTAAAAACATTCACGTTACTTACCATCATAACTATATCAATTTGCATTGCAACAGCCCAACAAGTAAAAATAGTTGGGAATATGAAAGAGGTAATGAATAAAGGTAGGCTTTCTGGTAATATAAAACTTGAAAACATTGAAAACAAAGAACATTTATATGGACTTGGACCCATTGAAAATTTAACAGGTGAAATATTAATTATTGATGGAAGGTCATATCAATCAACTGTTTTAGCAGATTCAACTTTAAAAGTTGAAGAAACATATCAATTAAAAGCTCCTTTTTTCGCATACTCAAATATTCCAAATTGGTCGGATGAAAGCTTGCCAGATAGTGTTCAAACTATTAAACAATTGGAAATTTATTTAAATCAAATTACAAAAAATTCAACTCGTCCATTGATGTTTAAATTAATGGGAACCATTGAAAAAGCAACAATACATGTGTTAAATTTACCTAAAGGCACAAAAGTAAAATCGCTTGAAGATGCGCATAAAGGACAAATGAATTACAATTTATCTAAAAAGAATTGTGAAATTATTGGCTTTTTCTCAACGGAACACCAAACAATTTTTACTCAAAAAGACACATTTTTACATATGCACCTAATTACTGCTGACAGAAAAAAAATGGGTCATTTAGATGATGTAGTATTAAAAAAAGGAACCATGGTAATATCTTTACCAAATGAATAATTAAATTTCTAAATAACTTGAAAGTGATCAAAATTACTGTTCGCTTTTTTTATTTATTATCATTAAAATTCAATTACATTTGAAAACTATAATTGAAAGTAATTCTTACATATTGTCATTTGTTCATGGTAGTTATTTTTATAGCCACCATCATTCCTTTTCATTCTTTCCACAAGCATGTAGAGGATATTCATCATGTGGCAATAGCTTCCAAAAATACTAAAAATCATCATTGTAAATTAGATGAAAACTTTTGTGTTGAAAATATCATTAAGCATTGTGAACATAATCAGCATTTGGCAGAAAGCCATGAAAAATGCTTTACCAGCCAATATCATTTTATAAAAAACATTACATTAAACAGCAATGTTTTCAAGTTTATATCCCTTTTCAAAACTCATTATTTTAATATAAGAATAGTAAATATTCAAAATGAGTTTACCATACTTTTAAATAATAAAGGTCCACCCTACCGCCTTTTTGTTTAAGAAACTATATTATTTAGTAAAGTATTTGGCTTGTTCTTGTTGGTCAATGGGAGTTACATCCTGTCCCGCCAAAGCGGGAAAGCAATCTCATTGTTAAATTGCCTCCTTCCTATTAATTGAAATTTTTAGCAGAATTAACGCTATGTTTTCTATGTTTCTATGTGGTTCAAAATATATTGAACAACCTATTTACATAAACAAGTTCAACAGAGTCATACACTTTTTATAAAAACTATATAGTTTAATCGTTCGTGCTTCATCAAGTACCTTATTCATCATTTATTATTTTTATTTCAATGAAATCAATTGTATTTTTTGCTTTGACTTTTTGGTGTTTTATATTCATAAATAATGCCATTGCACAGCAAAATCAAACATTTATAATTAAAGGAATTATAACTGATAGTGTTACCAAAAAACCATTGGCAAATGCCACTATTATTTTATATCCTAATCAAACTATTTCCTATGCTAATGAACAAGGAATGTTCGAAATACCCAATGTTTTAGTAGGTAAATACCAATTATCAATTGATTATTTGGGGTATCATCCTGCTTTGATAACCATCAAAATTCCTTTGAATGAACCTTTGATCATAGCACTTCCATCTGAAGAAAATCACTTGCATGATGTAATCATTGCTACCGATAAAAAATTATCCATATCGGAATATAGTTTACAAAATCATAGCGTATTAGATGCAAAAAAACTTGATATTTTACGTGGACAAACCATGGGCGATATGCTTAAAAACATGGCTGGAGTTACCCTTTTAAATAGCGGACCAAGTATTTCAAAACCTGTTATTAGAGGTTTGCATAGCAATAGGGTTACAGTTTTAAACAATGGAATTAAACAAGAAGGACAAAATTGGGGTGCCGACCATGGTCCAGAAATAGATCCTTTTGCAATAAATAAATTAGAAATAATTAAAGGTGCAAGTAGCTTGCAATATGGTCCTGAAGCCATTGGTGGTGTTATTAAAATTTCGGCAAAGGATTTTAAACAACAAAATGGCATATCGGGTACTTATAGTTTGAGTGGATTTAGCAATAATTGGCAAGTAGCGAACAGCTTGTTTTTAGAAGGCAATCATTTAAAAAAACAAAACTTAAGCTGGCGTTTTCAAGCTAGTTACAGAAAAGCTGGCGATTCAAAAACTCCTGAATATGTATTAAGTAATACCGCCTTTGCTGAATTTGATTTGGGTACAGCTATGCAATACAAATTTAAAAATAGTATCATTGAATATTCCTTCAGTTATTTCCAATCGAGTTTGGGTATTTTACGTGCTGCACATGTTCATAATGTGAGCGATTTACAAAACACCATTGCTAATGGAAAACCCAGTGTAATAAACGATTTTACATATAATATTGGAAGACCAAAACAAGAAGTAACACATTTAATAAATACTGTAAAATACTTGTATCTATTTAAAAATTCAAGTAAGATAAGTGTTGATTTAAGCCAACAAATAAATAACAGAAAGGAATTTGATGTATTGAGTTTTTTAAGCATGAACAGCGATTTAAAAGACAAACCTGCTTATGATTTAACCTTAACTACCAATCAAATTACAGCAAAATATGAACATAAAAAGTTTGCTGGTTTTAAAGGAGTAATTGGATTTAGTTTATCCAATCAAGGAAATTATGCCACAGGAAAGCAGTTCTTTATTCCTAATTTTATAAGTAATAATTATGGAGTTTATATCATTGAAAAATGGAATAAAAAACATTGGCAAGCCGAAGGTGGAATTCGCTATGATTGGATTAATTTCACAAGGTACATCAATGTAAATAATGAGGTGCTGAGCAATGACTTGAATTACCAAAATGCTACTGGTTCATTAGGTTTAACTTATTTGGTAAACACAAATTTAAAAATTATTGGAAATATAAGCACTGCCTGGCGAGCGCCAAGTGTAAATGAATTATACGCACTTGGCTTACATGCTGCTGTGACTTCTTATGAGCAGGGAAATTCAAATTTAATTGCAGAGCAAAGTTATAACACTGAATTGAATATTAAATACAATCAAAACAAGTTTGAATGGGATGCAAGTATTTATCATCATGTCATTAATAATTTCATTTATAGGTTGCCAAGTAATACTTACAACACCAGTTTTAGAGGTGTATTTCCAGTGTTTAATTACACCCAAACCAATGCAATTTTACAAGGATTTGAAACCAATTTAAGTTATCAAATCCAAAAGAATATTTCCATCAATTCATCTTACTCTTTTTTATATGCAACCGATTTAAGCAGGAATATTCCTTTGATATATATGCCAGCAAATCGTATTCAAAGTGGAATCAATTGGCAAATTGCTAAATTGAAAAAAATTAAAAATGCATTCATTCAAATCAATCATCAATATGTGTTTGAGCAAACTAGAATTCCCGCAGGTATTGATTTTACAAATGCTCCAGCTGCTTATCAACTTGTTGATTTTGCTTTTGGAGCAAATGATTTTACCAAAGCAAAAATTAATTGGAGTATTGGAATGCAAAATGCTTTCAACAACTGTTACCGCGATTATTTGAGTAGGTACAGGTATTATGCGCTTGATGCTGGAAGGAATGTATTTATTAAATTAAGTATTCCTTTTTAGGGCTGCTGGCTGCTGGCGCCATACCCAAATTGTCATCCTGAGCTTGCCGAAGGGGGCAATAGTGAATAGTTGATGGACGATAGTCGATAGACCATAGAGTATGGAAGCAACAATCAAAAAAAAGAAAGAACGGTCACTGAGCTTGTCGAAGTGAAACAAAAAAAATAAAAATCTAACAATTTAAAACAAACAAAAATGAAAAATAACAATAAAACAATCATAACAATTATAACAATCCTTACTATTTCATCGTGTTCAAAAGAAGATCCGAAACAACCATTACCAAACAATCCGCAAGAAGTGTTAACTACCATTTTACTCAAAGGATACAATCAAAATGATTCATTAAATACCAACTATCAGTTTGCTTACAAGTGGGAAGATTTGGATGGAGATGGTGGTAATTTACCAGTTATAGATACTATAAATTTAGATTCTGGAATAATTTATACATGTAAAATTATTATTTTAGACAAAACTAAAACTCCATTCGATACGGTTTCTATTGCCATTCAAGAAGAGAAAAATGTGCATCAGTTTTTCTTTTCTCCAAGTGCTAATTTAATTAGTAAAATAAAAGTAGAAATATTAGACTTTGATACCAATATTCCTTCCTTGCCTGTTGGATTATCATTTAATTTAAACACCAAAAACAATCAAAGTTTTACCACTCCTATATTGGGTTCTTTAAACATGGTTTTAAGTCATTATGATGGTGTACCAAAAACCATTGACAAATCGAGTGAAAGCGATATTGATATCAACTTTCCAGTAAAATTAAAATAGCAAACATAAAAAAAGCCTGCTATTGCTAGCAGGCTTTTAATCGAAAATTGTACGGTGTTGTTTAAAAATTTATTTTACTTTTTCAACAATAGCTTTGAAAGCATCAGGATTGTTCATTGCTAAGTCAGCTAAAACCTTACGGTTTAAAGCTAGGCCGCTTTTAGCAGCTAAACCTATGAACTGACTGTAACTTAAACCATACTGTCTAACACCTGCATTTATACGCACTATCCAAAGTGCACGGAAATTACGTTTTTTGGTTTTTCTATCGCGGTAAGCATAGTTTAGACCTTTGTCTATCGTATGTTTTGCAACGGTTAATACATTTTTTCTTGCTCCCCAATAGCCTTTGGCCATTTTAAGAAGTTTTTTTCTGCGCCTTCTTGAGGCTACTGAATTTACTGATCTAGGCATAATTTTAATTTAGTTTTTTGAACCTAAGCGATCACTTCGGTTATTGTGATTCTTTTGGGCTTTTGTTCGGGTTTATACTTATTTGAAACCGAGTTTGGAAAAATAAATGGTTGTACTTTTTTATTGCTAAATTGCTGAATTAGGAGTAAAAACTCCATCAACTAATTAACTAAAAACTAAGTACTAAAAACTATTTACCTATTCCTAATAAATTTTTGATCAACCCCATATCTGGTTCGCTAATGTAACCACCTTTGGTTAAGTTACGTTTACGTTTGGTTGACATTTTTGTTAAAATGTGACTCTTGTAAGCAGAGCCTCTTTTAATTTTTCCACTAGGAGTCACTTTAAAGCGCTTCTTAGCAGAGCTGTTTGTTTTTACTTTTGGCATTTTAATCTCCGATTCTTTTTATACTATACAACTTTTCGATTTTCTTATTTCTTAGGCTTCGGACTCATTATTAAAGTCATTTTTTTGCCTTCTAATTTTGGCAACATATCAACTTTGCCCAATTCAGCTAATTTTTGTGCAAACTGCAATAACAAAACTTCGCCACGTTCTTTGTAAACAATTGACCTACCTTTAAAAAACACATAAGCTTTTACCTTATGACCTTCTTTTAAAAATTCTTCTCCATGTTTTAATTTAAAATCAAAATCATGGTCATCCGTGTTTGGTCCAAAACGAATTTCTTTGATATCCTGTTTGATTTGATTTGATTTTGCTTCTTTCGCTTTTTTCCTACGTTCAAACAAAAACTTTTTGTAATCGATTACTTTACAAACAGGTGGTTCAGCATTTGGTGAAATTTCTACCAAATCTAATTCTTGTTCATCGGCTATTTCTAAAGCGCGCTGAATTGAAAATACACCTGGCTCAATACCTTCTGCAATCAGTCGTACTTCTTTTGCACGAATTTGCATATTGATGTTAAACTCTCCTTCTCCCGGTTTCATCGGAAGTCTTCTTCCTCCAGGTACGTAACCTGATTTCTTTTTAGGTGGTAATGCCAATCTTAATTATATTTTTACTGTTAGTTGTTCTTTTAAATAAATGATAAAATCTTCTAATTTCATTTTACCCAAATCTTCTCCCCCATGCTTCCGCACTGATACGCTGTCTTCGGCCATTTCTTGTTCGCCTATAACTAGCATATAAGGAGTTTTTTTGGTTTCAGCATCACGAATTTTCTTACCTATTTTTTCGTTTCTGTCGTCAAATGAGCCGCGAATATCATGTTTTTTTAGCAATTCCAAAACTTTTTGTGAATAGTCGTGATATTTTTCACTAATTGGCAGCAAAGCAAAAGGCTCCGGAGTTAACCATAATGGGAAATTTCCAGCACAATGTTCAATTAACACAGCCACAAATCTTTCCAATGAACCAAAAGGAGCTCTGTGAATCATTACAGGGCGGTGTTTTAAATTATCGCTTCCGGTATATTCTAATTCAAAACGTTCAGGTAAATTATAATCAACTTGAATGGTTCCCAATTGCCATTTTCTACCAATGGCATCGCGTACCATGAAATCTAATTTTGGTCCGTAAAATGCTGCTTCACCTAATTCTATAACTGTATTCAATCCTTTTTCTGCTGCCGATTCAATGATGGCGCTTTCGGCCAATGCCCAATTTTCGTCAGAACCAATGTACTTTGTTTTATTTTCAGGATCGCGCAAAGAAATTTGTGCGGTAAATTCTTTAAAATCTAATGCTTTAAAAACATAAAGCACCAAATCAATCACCTTACAAAACTCTTCTTTTACTTGATCAGGACGGCAAAATAAATGTGCATCATCTTGAGTAAAGCCACGCACGCGGGTTAAACCATGTAATTCGCCTGCTTGTTCATAACGGTAAACTGTTCCAAACTCTGCATAACGAACTGGTAAATCTTTATACGATTTTGGCGATGCTTTATAAATTTCGCAATGATGCGGGCAATTCATTGGTTTTAAGAAAAACTCCTCCCCTTCTCTTGGCGTTTTTATTGGCTGAAAAGCATCGGCACCATATTTTTCATAATGACCTGATGTTACATATAAATTTTTATGTCCAATGTGTGGAGTTACCACTGGTAAATAACCAGCTTCTAATTGAGCTTTTTGTAAAAACTGAACCAAACGTTCGCGCAACATGGCACCTTTAGGCAACCATAATGGCAATCCCATTCCCACTTTTTCCGAAAAAGTAAATAATTCTAATTCTTTTCCTAATTTTCTATGGTCACGTTTTTTAGCTTCTTCCAGCATCAATAAATGTGCATCCAATTCTGCTTTTTTAGGGAAAGTTATTCCGTAAATACGCGTTAATTGTTTGTTTTTTTCATTGCCTCTCCAATAAGCTCCAGCCACTGAAGTTAGCTTTAAAGCTTTAATAAATCCAGTGTTTGGAATATGCGGTCCACGACATAAATCGGTAAAGTTTCCTTGTGTATAAAAAGTAATGGTTCCGTCAGCCAAATCTTGCAATAATTCTAACTTATACTCATCACCTTTTTCTGTAAAATAAGCAATGGCATCGGCTTTATTTACTTCCTTGCGGTCGTATGCATTGCTTAACCTTGCTAGTTCAGTCATTTTATCTTCAACCTTTTTCAAATCATCGGTTGAAAACGGCAGACCGTTAAAATCTACATCGTAATAAAATCCGCTTTCTAAAGCAGGACCGATTCCAAATTTAACTCCAGTATATAAAGCTTCTAAAGCCTCGGCCATTAAATGGGCCGATGAATGCCACATGGTTTGCTTACCTTCTAAATCGTTCCAGGTTAGTAAAGTTAATGAAGAGTCTTCATTTATTGCTCGGTTTGCATCTACAGTTACGCCATTTACTTTGGCAGCTAACACATTTCTAGCCAATCCTTCACTAATTGATTTGGCTACATCTAAGGCGGTTGAACCCCGTTCATACGTACGAACGGAACCGTCAGGTAAAATTATATTTATCATAAGGGTTGGCAAGGTAAGTTTTTAAGGTTACTTATAAAAGTGATTATTTAAGATTGATGAAAATTGGTTGTTTTTTTTTGAAAATTTTAATTGTCATGGTGAGCCTGCCGAATCCAGACACCTAATTTTGTTGATCAATATTCAGAATGATCAAAAGTCAAAATCAAATTCTATCGTCATGCTGTATGCATCTTCTTGCCTTTTAAACTTTATTGAATTGGGAATTGAGAAATGAGAGTTGGGAATATATAATTTGTCATCATGAGAGGAGTCGAAGGAGGCAATTGGTAATTGGCAATAAGCAATGGGCAATTGGTAAAAGATAAATTTTACTCAAACGTCATTTTGTAAACATTTACTTGCCTTACAAACTATTTTGAATTGAGAGATGGGAGATGGGAATTGGGAAATGAGAGATGGGAATTGTTTGTACTAAATAGTTAAAAAGCATAAAATTTAAAAACTTTATTTACCGCTATTTAGCAAGTATTTATTGTTTAACAATAAATATAATTTGTTTTATAATAAAAATTTGTTTTTGTTTGCATCACACAAATAAATATAAATGATGAATCCACTCAAATTATTTTTAAAACTTTCGTTATTACAGAAAGTGCTATTTTGCCTTGCAAGTTTTATGTTTGTTAATAACATACATAAGCTAACACTATTACCAATCTTTGACCGAGCTGAAATTAATGGAGTAAAACAAAGAACAACCATAAAAATATCAGATATTGAAACCGAAAAATTTGATGTTGGGAAAATAAATATTGAAAAAGAAAACTTTAACACCACAATATTTGATTCAGTAAGTTTGAATCATTGTAGTGACAAACCTTACCTAATTGTCAATTATCATTCGGTAGCTGATTATGTGTTTTCAAAATTATGGTTTTGTAAAATGTTAATCATTGCAAAATTTGTTTTTGAGCAGATTATCCTACTTTTGGTATTATTAATTGTTTTGGTGGTTAAACAAAATAATTTTTTCAGTAAAAATGTAATCAAATTACTTAAAATTATTGTTTGTTTATTGGTTTCGTTACCTTTTCTTTACTTTAGCAAAGACTATATTTTGCTAAGTTTTTTACATGAAAACTTCAAAGGAAGTTTAGCAAATTTGGGGCTTTATTCAAAAGCACAAAATTTCTTTTACCCATTATTTTTTGCATTGATTATTTTTATGCTCATTGATGTATTCAAAAAAGGAAATAAAATTGAACAAGAAAACGATTTAACTATTTAAAAATATGCCAATAATAGTAAACTTAGATGTAATGATGGCTAAACGCAAAATGAGTTTAAACGAGCTATCAGAAAAAGTAGATATTACACTTTCGAACCTTTCCATTTTAAAAACTGGAAAGGCCAAAGCCATTCGTTTTAGTACCTTGGAAAGTATTTGTAAAGCATTGGATTGCCAACCAGCAGATATTTTGGAATTTAGTAAAACAGAAAATACATAATTTTTCTTGAACCACATAGGCCCTAGCTCTCGCAAGTGTTAAGCATCGCAAAGCGAGTGTCACTTGTGAGTATAAATAATAAAAGTTTACAACTTTCTCTGTAAATGTTTGCCCGTTGTTAGTGTTTTAGCTCAGCGACACCAACAATAAACTTCCCAGCTCATTGTCTGAATCCAAGCCTTTTCAAAGCGTTCGATAGCTATCTGAATCATATTAGTTTTATAATAGCCCGTGTCAGAAACACTACATTCATTTAAAATCCGTAGAGCGCTTCGCTAACTCTACGGATAGTTGGTTATTTTATAAAATAATAAATTTATTGAAGTCGATTTTTGTTTCTATCTCCAAATATTTTTCATATAAAATTACTCCTAAATTCAATTAATATTGTAGCATGAAAATATTAATTACTGGAAGTAACGGATTGCTTGGACAAAAGTTAATTGATTTATATAAAAATAGTAGCGAGCATTCTTTCATTGCAACTGCAAGAGGCGAAAACAGGTATGCTGATAAAAATGGTTATTTTTATGAAAGTTTAGACATTACCAACGAACAAGAAGTAAATAATATTATTGCAAAGCACCAACCTGAAGTGGTAATAAATACTGCTGCCATGACCAATGTAGATATTTGTGAAACGGTACGTGAAGCTTGTGATCATTTAAATATCAATGCAGTAAAATATTTAGTAAATGCATGTAATAAAAATAATGCGCATATAGTTCATATTTCTACAGATTTTATTTTTGATGGAACTCACGGACCATTAACTGAAAACGAAAAACCTAACCCAATTAGTTATTATGGATTATCGAAACTAAAAGGCGAAGAAGAAGTCATCAATCATGCAAAAAGCTGGAGCATTTTACGCACCGTTTTAGTTTACGGAATTGTTAGCGATATGAGCCGAAGTAATATTGTACTTTGGGCAAAAGGCGCGTTGGAAAGTGGCAAAACTATCAATGTAGTTTCCGACCAATTTAGAACACCAACTTTAGCCGAAGATTTGGCGATGGGTTGTAAACTGGCAGCTGATAAAAAAGCGCAAGGAATTTATAATATTAGTGGTAAAGATTTTTTAAGTGTTTTTGATTTGGTTTACAGAGTTGCTGATTTTTGGAAACTCGACAAATCATTGTTGAATATTTCTACCAGCGAAGGAATCAAACAACCAGCCAAACGCCCTCCTATTACAGGATTTATTTTGGATAAAGCTGTAAAGGAATTAGGCTACAATCCACATTCATTTGAAGAAGGATTGGCATTATTAAACGAACAATTAAATACCTATAACATTAATCAATAAAACCATGTTAAACTTATTCATTATATTACAAGCTACAGCTATTAAATTAGCTTCAGAACCAAAACAAGCAAGCTTTTGGGAATGGTTTTTTTGGGAAACAATTGGAGCCATTTTCATATTTCTGATGCTATATATTTTCTTTATTCGTAATCCGAAAATAAATCCTCCACGCCAACGCAGAAGAGATGAAGACTTTAAAGATTAGGTTAGAAAAGTTTATCAAAAAGTATTTTTACTTTTCGCCAAGTGAGCAAAAAGGAATCATGCTGTTAACACTCATTTTAGTCTTAGTTATTTTCACGCCATTTATTTACAGATGGGTAAAACCAAATACTGATTTAGTCATCAATATTCAACAATTTACAGCGCTTGATTCATTGAGAAAAAATACTTCCAATTCTGAAGATTTTAAAACTCAAGAACCTTTTGAATTTAATCCAAATTCTGCAAGTTCAGAAGAGTTAAAACAGCTAGGATTTACTGATAAAAACATTGCAACGCTTCAAAATTATTTAAGTAAAGGTGGCAAAATAAAATCGGCAGATGGTTTGAAAAAAATTTATGGAATTGATGAGAAATTAGTAACTAAATTAACACCTTTTTTATTGTTTAAAAAACAACAAGAAAATTCAGATTCTAAACATGTAATTGATACTTTAAATTACGCAAAAAAAGAAAAAACTCAAGTGCTAGAAATCAATACAGCTGATTCTTTTTCATTGGTAAAATTATATAGAATTGGACCAAAATTAGCAGCTAAAATAATAGCTTACAGAGAAAAATTAGGCGGTTTTTTGAACCTACATCAATTAACAGAAATTTATGGTTTTGATGAAGATATTTTATACGATTTACAAAATAAAATAGCTGTTGATGCGAGCAAAGCCAAAAGAATTAATTTAAATACAATTACCGAAGAAGAACTAAAAAATCATCCTTACTTTAAATATAAGCTAGCCCGAGTAATTACCAATTACCGCAATCAACATGGCAAATACAACAGTTATAATGATTTATTGAAAATAAAAATAATCAATGACTCTATTTTAGATAGAATTAAAATTTATGGAGTTATTGAATAATTGGTTAAAATAGTAAAGAAAAATTAGGTTTTTGAATTGATAAAATCATTTAATATTGCCAAACTATAAACCAAAAATTAGCATGTTAAATTTTGAACCTACAGAAAATCAAATCATGGTTGCGCAAATGGCACGTGACTTTGCAGAAAAACATATTCGCCCTTATGTAATGGAATGGGATGAAGCCCAAATTTTTCCAGTAGAAACCATGAAAGAAATGGGAAAATTAGGTTTGCTAGGTGTGTTGGTTCCTGAAGAATATGGCGGAGCTGGTTTAGGTTATTTTGAATACATTACTGCAATTATTGAAATTACTAAAGTTTGTAGTTCAGTTGGGTTAAGTATGGCTGCTCATAATAGTTTATGCACTGGTCATATTTTACAATTTGGAAACGAAAGTCAAAAGAAAAATTGGTTACCCAAATTAGCAACTGGCGAATGGATTGGGGCTTGGGGATTAACAGAAGCAAATACAGGAAGTGATGCCATGCGCATGCAATGTGTGGCTAAACAAGATGGGGATTATTGGGTAATTAATGGGTCAAAAAATTGGATTACTCATGGTATTTCTGGCGATGTGGCTGTGGTATTAGTTAGAACAGGCGAATTACTTGATTCAAATGGTATTACTGCATTTGTAGTAGAACGTGGCACTCCAGGTTTTAAAGGAGGAAAAAAAGAAAATAAATTAGGCATGCGCGCAAGCGAAACAGCTGAAATGATTTTTGAGGATTGCAGAGTTCATAAAGATAATATTTTGGGAAATGTTGGTGAAGGATTTAAACAAGCCATGAAAATTCTTGATGGCGGAAGAATTTCTATTGCATCACTTTCAATTGGAATAGCAAAAGGTAGTTACGAAGCTGCTTTAAAATATTCCAAAGAACGTCATCAATTTGGGCAACCCATTTCACAATTTCAAGCCATAGCTTTCAAATTAGCTGATATGGCAGTAAAAATTGAAGCTTCAGAATTATTAACTTTTCAATCGGCCGATTTAAAAATGCGTCATTTACCAATGACAAAAGAAAGTGCCATGGCAAAATATTACGCATCGGAAGTATGTGTATGGGCTGCTACTGAAGCTTTACAAATATTTGGTGGTTACGGCTACACAAAAGATTTTCCAATTGAAAAATTCTACCGCGATTCAAAACTTTGTACCATAGGTGAAGGCACAAGCGAAATTCAAAAACTTGTCATTGCAAGAAGTATTTTAAGAGATTAAAATTCAACTATGATAAATTAGAAAAGCCCATTGAATTAAATATTCAATGGGTTTTTTTATGAATTGGAATTTGATACCAATAATTAAGATAAAACTTCTAGTAAAACTTTGTTTGATTTCAATTCATTGAATCCTTCTACATGAATTTTAAAATACAACATGGCATGTTCAAGTAATTCGTGGCGTTGATTTTTATTGATTTCTATTTGACTAAATGAATCTAAATTTACCTTACATAATTCAAACCAATAAGATGACAAATTAGATCCTACCACTTTTATATCACCAAATAAACTTGGTTTAAAAACACCTTCTTCCAAATCGAAACTATTATTGGTTTCACTGAAATTTAGTTTAGGATTAAAGCCTAAATATTGACTTAATTGTAACATAAAATAAAGCGGAAAATTGGCTAAACTTTGATGTGTTAAATCTAAATATTGAATAATGGTAAACAAAAAATCAAACAAGTTTTTATCAGCTTGGTTTTCGGCTTGAATGGTTTTATTTAATACTTCACCCATAAAAATGCCAATGCTACTTTTTAATAAATCGTAATGAATATTGTTTAAAATAGGCTGGCATTTTAATTCTTTGATGCGTTGTAGGTTCTTATTTAATTGATGGTAAACATCTAATTCCAATAAATTTAAAGGCATTAAATGCGAAGGTTTAATGGCTCCTTTTTTGTTTTTTACCCCATTAATTAAATATGATTGCAAGCCATATTGTTCAGTAAAACATTTTAAAATGACACTGTTTTCACTGTAATCAATGGTTTTTATAACAATGGCTTTAGTTTTGGTTAGCATGCTTGCGCAATGTTAAGTAAATTTTATAAAAGTAAATGAATTTAAAAAATCATTAATGAATGAAGATATCTTTTATTAAATTGCTTTGCAATAAATTTATTTATATTCACAAGCAATATGTGGCGAAGAAGTTTAGGCATTTATCCTTTCCGATATAATAACCAATTGGAATTACTCCAAAGTGGTCATTCTTTTTTTGAAAAATTATCAGAATTAATCAATCATGCAACCACTGAAATTCATTTACAGATTTACATATATGAACCTGATAAAACAGGAAAAATCATTCAAGATTTACTGATAGAAGCAGCAAAAAGAGGTGTGAAAATATATGTAGTTTTAGATGCTTATGGCAGCAAAAACTTGAACGAAACTTGGCAGAAAAACTTCGAAAATGCTGGAATTGAAATTTACTTTTATTCACCCATAAAATTTGGAAATTACCTTCACATGGGCATGCGTTTACACCATAAAATAATTTGTGTAGACGGGCAATTTGCTTTAGTTGGTGGTATAAATATATCGGATAATTACAGTGCTTATTCCTTACAAACTCCTTGGCTCGATTTTGCATTATTATCACAAGGAAAAGTAGTAGAAGATTTATTGCAAATTTGCAAACAGACTTTAAGAAAAGTAAGTAAACATTCAAAGTTCAAAAAAAAACAAGAACTACAAAAAGAACACAAACCAATTATAACAAGGGTATTACAAAATAATTGGGTGCAGGCCAAATTTGGAATTACACACCAATACAAACAAAAAATAAGAAAATCAGAACATGAAATTATTCTTTTTGCCAGTTATTTTATTCCCTCATTGGCATTAAAAAGATTGTTAAAAAAAGCTGCCAAACGTGGTGTAAATGTTCATGTGGTTTTAAGTTCAATTTCGGATGTAGGTTTAGTAAAAAATGCCACGGAATATTTTTATGCTGATATGTTAAAAGCAGGTATCAAATTATATGAATGGAAACAAAGTGTGTTGCATGCTAAAGTTGCTTTAATTGATTCTGATTGGTTAAGCGTAGGATCTTATAATTTGAATTACTTAAGCGATTTTGGGAGTATTGAATGTAATTTAGAAGTGTTAGACGAAGTGTTTTGTTCGTCAACAAACAATAAATTAAAAGTATTAATGGAGGAAGGTTGCGAAAGTATTTCAATTGAAGAATTTGAAAATCGTTCCAATATTTTTTCAAAAATATACCAAGCAATTTGTTACGGATTAGTGCGTTTATTACTCAAATTTATGTTTTTATTGCAAAGCAGAAATGTAAAGAAAAAGCGATATTATTAAATTGAATTTACTTGAATCAATAAAGAACTATAAAATCTGCCGCTAATTTCATTATTATTGCCAATATAAAAATGCAAGGCAGTACATTTCTAAATACCAAAATTGAATATTTAAAAGGCGTTGGTCCAGCCAAAGCTGAATTGCTGCAAAAAGAATTTGCCATTTTTACCCTTAACGATTTATTGTTTTATTTCCCTTACAGGCATATTGATAGAAGTAAAATGTATCAAATTAGTCAGATAGATGATACCATACAATACATTCAATTAAAGGGAACAATTAGTAATTTAAAAACCATAGGAACTGGTGCCGGAGCTAGACTTACCGCTACTTTAAATGACGGAACAGGAACTTTGGAATTGCTTTGGTTTCAAGGCCAAAAATGGATCAGAGAAAGTATATTGGCAGGAAAACCCTATGTGGTTTTTGGAAAACTATCGGAGTTTAACAGAACTTTTAGCATGGTTCATCCAAGTTTAGAAGATCCAGCACAGGTAAATGAAAAGTTGTACATGAAAATGATGCCGCTTTACAATGCCAGTGAAAAAGCAAAAAAAAGAGGTTTGGATGCTCGTGCAATCATGAAGTATACCAATACTTTGTTAACAGATTCTAGGTTTGATATTGGTGAAAATTTACCTGATTACTTAATAAAAAAATATCAGTTAATGCCTCGCAAGCAGGCAATGATTCAAATACATTTTCCAAGCAGTTTTGCTCAATTAAGTGAGGCAACCAAACGATTAAAGTTTGAAGAATTATTTTTTAATCAATTAAGAATTTTGCGTTATAAACTCAAACGACATACTGTTTATAATGGGATAAAAATTTCTAAAATTGGCAATGTATTTAATACCTTTTACAATAAAAATTTACCCTTTGAATTAACCAATGCACAAAAACGAGTATTGAAAGAAATACGAGTAGATATGGGTAGCGGCAAGCAAATGAATCGTTTGATTCAAGGCGATGTTGGTAGCGGTAAAACGGTTGTTGCGTTAATGAGTATGTTAATGGCAATAGATAACGGTTACCAAGCTGCCATGATGGCGCCAACTGAAATATTAGCAAATCAACATTATGCAACCATCAAAAGTTTATTGGGTGGCATGAATATTCGTGTGGCTTTACTAACGGGTTCGGTTACTAAAAAGAATAGGAAACCTATTTTTGAAGATTTGAAAAATGGTGAAATTCAAATATTAATTGGCACACATGCTTTAATTGAAGATACCGTTGAGTTTAATAAATTAGGCATAGCCATTATTGATGAGCAGCATAAATTTGGCGTAGAACAAAGATCTAAACTTTGGACAAAAAATGAGCAGCCTCCACATATTTTGGTAATGACCGCAACGCCTATTCCGCGTACATTGGCCATGACTTTGTATGGCGATTTAGATACCAGTTTAATTGATGAATTACCTTTAGGAAGAAAACCTATTTCTACCATTCATAAATATGACAATAACCGATTAGAAGTTTTTGGTTTTATCAAAAATGAAATTGCCAAAGGTCGACAAGTTTATATTGTATATCCTTTAATTGAAGAAAGTGAAAAGCTTGATTATAAAAATTTGGCAGAAGGATATGAAAGTATTTGCAGGGAATTTCCTTTACCCACATATGCGGTAAGTATGGTTCATGGAAAAATGAAACCTGCTGAAAAAGATTTTGAAATGGCCAGGTTTGTGAGAGGCGAAACCAGTATTATGGTAGCAACTACGGTAATAGAAGTTGGGGTAAATGTGGCCAATGCAAGTGTAATGGTAATAGAAAGCGCTCAAAAATTTGGGCTTTCACAACTACACCAATTAAGAGGACGAGTGGGCCGTGGTGCTGATCAAAGTTATTGTATTTTAATGACCGATTTTAAAATTAGTCAAGATGGTAAACTTAGAATGAAAACCATGGTGGAAACCAACGATGGATTTAAAATTAGTGAAGTAGATTTACAATTACGTGGTCCTGGAGATATGGAAGGAACCATGCAAAGTGGTGTGCTTGACTTGAGAATTGCAAGTATTACCGAAGACAAAAAATTACTGGAAACTGTTAGAAAAGAAGCACAAAAAATATTAGAAAACGACAATGAATTGCTCAAACCCGAACATGTTTTACTGAATCAATATTTAATGCTTTACCGTAAAACCAATAAATGGGGAGCTATTAGTTAGCTAGACATTGCTTGCTAGCGCAAGCATCCGCTTGTGCTTTATCTTAGTAAGCATCCGCTTACAATTATCAAGCGGAAGCTTGAAAATAATATCACAAGGAGACTGTCAAAAAAAGTGTGTAAAGGTTTAATTAACTGTGTATAGGTGCTCGAGCGATAGGCGGCAGAAAGAAACTTTTATAATCATGATTCACAAGTGACTTACGCCTTGCGAAATTATACTTGCGAAAGCGGTTTGCTGTAGTTGGTCAAAAGACACAACTACGGGCAGCTTGAGAGCAGGTTTCTTGTATGGATTCGGCAAGCTCACCATGACATTTGGCGCAAGGATTGTTAAGTAAATTAATCATTGTTATTTGGCGAGCGTTGGCCTGACAATAAAGCGGGCCGTGCTTCTGGCCTTGTGGGAGGGTAGCTTTTTATTGTCTAGTCCTGCAAGGCAGTATTGCATACTTTTTCATCAATGGAAAAAGTATGAAGAAAAAAAGAGAAAACTCAATTTACTAACAAATCACCAATAGGACTAATTTGTTGTTGGTATCGCTACTCTAAAACAACAACGGCAAAAACCAATAAATGGGGAGCTATTAGTTAATTGAAAAAACTATAAACTGATTCCAATTTCGTTTAATTCTTCCGCTAATTTGATGCGATTAATAGGAATAACTCCCACTTCCTCGCAAACTAATCCACCTGCTAAATTTGAAATGGTGGCTACTTGATTGATTGGAATATTTAATGCTAAACATAAAGAAGCAACGCTAATAACAGTATCGCCAGCTCCGCTAACATCCGCAATTTTACGAATATGTGCAGGAATATAGGTAAAGTCTGTTCCGTTTGTAATCATTACACCGTTTTCGCTTAAAGTTACAAACAAGTATTTGATATTCATTTTAGCAATTAAATTATTGCAAATTTGTTCAAATTCTTCTTTGTTTTGTAATGAAAAATCGTGTTTAGTACCTTCACGTAATTCTTTTAAATTGGGTTTAAATAAAGTAACATTTTTATAAAAACTGAAATTTCTTTTTTTAGGGTCAACCACTGTGGGAATGCCTAATTCATTAGCAGCTTTCGTTATTTCATCTATTAGTTTTTCGGTAATTACACCTTTATCGTAATCTTCAAAAATTACAATTTTTGCCCTAGGCAATAACTCTTTTATTTTATCAATTAACAAAGAAGTTTGTGCGTGATTTAAATTTGCAGCATCTTCGTTGTCAATCCTAATCATTTGATGATTTTGACTGATAACCCTGGTTTTTGTAGTAGTAATTCTATCGTTACTTTTTACAATACCACTTGCGTCAATATTGTTTTCATTTAATAAATTAAGTAAATCATTTCCTTCCAAATCGTTTCCAATTACAGAACAAAGAATTGGTTTAGCACCTAAAGCCACCAAGTTTAAAGCTACATTGGCAGCGCCACCCAACCTGTTTTCTTTTTTATTAACAGCCACAATTGGCACAGGTGCTTCAGGCGAAATTCTTTCCACATTTCCAAACAGATACGCATCAATCATTACATCGCCAATGACCAAAACTGGTATGTTTTCAAACTGATTAATTAAATTATTTTGAGTATTCATTGGGTTAAAAATAAGATATTATTTTAGATTTTGTAAAACTTCTTTTATTCTTCTAATTGCTTCTACTAATTTATCGTCACTTGTAGCATAGCTAAATCTTACACAATCGGGAGCGCCAAAACTGTCGCCACCAACAATACTTACATTGGCATTATGTAAAATATACATGCATAAATCTTCACAATTATGAATGGTAGTAGTTCCATTACTTTTACCAAAATAACTGCTCACATCGGGAAAAACATAAAAGGCACCTTCAGGAATATTTAATTTAAAACCATCTATTTCTTTCATTAATCCCAACACTAAATCTCTTCTTCTTTGAAATGCTTTTTTCATTTCAAAAGTTGGAGATAAATCGCTTTGCAAAGCTGCCAATGCTGCACGTTGTGCAATGGAATTAGCGCCACTGGTAAACTGACCTTGAAGTTTTTCGCATGCTTGGGCAATTTCTTTGGGAGCGCCAATATAACCAAGTCTCCAGCCTGTCATAGCAAATCCTTTACTAACACCATTGATGGTAATCACTCTGTCTTTTATAAAATCAAATTGGCCAATACTTTCATGCTTACCAATAAAATTAATATGTTCATAAATTTCGTCAGAAACTATATAAATATCGGGATATTTTTCAAACATTTTAGCAATGGCAAACAATTCCTCTTTACTAAAAACAGAACCTGTGGGATTACAAGGTGAAGAAAAAATAAATATTTTAGTTTTTGGTGTAATGGCAGCTTCAATTTGTGCAGCAGTTGCTTTATAATCTTGCGTTACATTACTATAAACGTATACGGGAACACCTTCACTTATTTTTACCATTTCGGAATAACTTACCCAAAAAGGAGTAGGAATAATTACTTCATCGCCAGGATTTAAAAGACTTAACAATACATTTATGATAGCTTGTTTAGCACCGGTAGAAACCACAATTTGATCAGCAGGATAAAACAAACCATTTTCATTTTTAAATTTTTCACTGATTGCCTGACGCAAATCTAAGTAGCCAACTACCGGAGTATAAAATGTATAACCGTCATCTATGGCTTTTTTTGCAGCATCTTTTATATGTTGAGGAGTTTGAAAATCAGGTTCACCTAAACTTAAATTAATAACATCTTTACCTTGCGCTTGTAGCTCGCGACTTAACTTTGACATTCGTAGAGTATTTGATTCTACAATGGTGTTTAATCTATTTGCTAGTTTTATCATATTAATTTGGAAAACAAAGGGGCGAAAATAACTTTTTATTCATAGGTTGTTTCTGATAAAAATAAGCAAATAAAGTTGGTTGTATCTTTTTTGGGAATTTCGGAATTATTGATTTTTAATGAATCATAATAATTGAATGATGAATTTCCATAAAGATTTTTAGCTTTGCAACATGAAAAAATTAGTAGTAATTTCTGTTTTATGTTTAAATATATTGCAGA
The DNA here is from genome assembly GCA_947456185.1 of Bacteroidota bacterium. Lineage (GTDB taxonomy): Bacteria > Bacteroidota > Bacteroidia > UKL13-3 > UKL13-3 > JAAFJM01. The sequence goes on from CANGPW010000013.1 coordinate 23,243, forward strand.
GTGCTTGTGGAGTTTATAGCCACACAGGAGCAAGTGTTCCACCAGATGCAAGTACAGTATCGGTAGCATATATAACCAATGTGGCCAGTATTGTAAATCCATTATTGAGTCAAAATATATCAGAAAAATTAAAGCAAAAGTTTGTTAATGAAACGCCCTTAAAGTTAATTACAACTGATGCGGACCTTTCATTTACCGGAAAAATATTAAGTTACGATTTAAAACCAGCTGCAATTCAAGGGGATCAAACCAATGCTTTAAATAGGTTAACCATTACAATGGAAATAGTTTTTGAAAATAAAAAAGCAACAGATAAAAATTTTACCAAAACATTTTCAAACAATATAGATTTTAATGCTACAGATAATTTCCAAGCTCGTGAAGCAGAATTATCTGGTAAAGTGGTTGATATGTTGGTTCAAGATATATTCAACGCAGCTTTTATTAATTGGTAAATTTTAAAGTAATGAATTAAAAATCAGCAACAATATTTTTTATTAAAAAAAATACTATTTTGCTACGGTTAAAAATTGAAAGTATAATTAGTGAACAAAGCCGAATTTACCGATTTGATTATTAACCCAGCAAAACTGGGTAGTGAACATATTGACACGTTAAAAAAAATCGTGGCTGATTATCCATATTTTAGTACTGCACAAATTTTATTAGCCAAAGCACTTTTAAACACCCATCATTACGAATACGAAAAACAGTTAAAAACAACAGCACTTTCCGTTGCGAATAGAGAAGTTTTAAATTACTATTTAAACAATATATCAGATGACAGTGAGGACAGTGAAGAAGAAAATTCAATGATTTATGTCGCAGATGAGTTGAAAGCAGAAGAAGTTTACCCAACAGAAATTGATTCAGAAAAATTAGAGCAAAATGCTTTACTCATTGAAGCACAAAATATTCTTTCAAATAATGAAATTTCTGTCATTGTAACTGTAAATATTGAAGAAAATTTAGAAAATGTTACTGAAAGTAATGCTGAAATAGAATTAAATTTAGTTGAAACATTTCTACCTGATTTTGATGAAGCTAGTTTATTTGCAGATGAACAGCATATAGAAACTATTACTCAATCGGTGTTACCAAATGCTATCAATAATAATATTTCTACTCCGGAAATGGAAGCAGAAATTATTGAAAAAAATGAAGGTGTTTTAATCGAAGTAAATAAAATAACTGAAAGCAATCCTATTTCCCTTGAAAATATTTTAGCCATTGAGTTAGAGAATTCAAACATAGCTAATGAAACTGCTAATGCAGAAGCAACTATTGAAGCGGCTAATTTGAACTTTTTTGAATGGCTTAAAGCAAACAATAAAGAATCGGTGGTTGAAAATACTGAAATAACTAAACCACAAGACATAACCTATTACGAAGACGCTACTTTCGTAGATAAAATTAAACAAATTATAAAATCAAAAGCAGAAAACGATTTAAGTAAAAATATTATTTCTGTAATTGAAACAGCCCATGACAATAGAGTTCCTATTGAAAGAAAAAACAATATTTCTGATTCAATAACAGAAAACAATGATAATTATTCTGCCGAAGTACAATCAATATTACCAGATTTTGAAGCACTAAAGACAATTGAGGAAGAGGAAGAAGAATTGTATATTATATATGATAAAAAAGAAGGTTTAATTCCAAACTATGAAACTCCTGTTTTTGATCCTTTGTTTAATAGCCATTTTGAAACCAAAACTACTTTATTAGAATCTGATGAAAATGAAATATTAGTAGATTTTAATAATTATACAATAGATAACAGTTTGTTTGAAAATTCGTTTTCATCGGTTTTTATTCCTTTACCTGCTAAGGAAATAGAAGCACTTCCAAAAAATACTATAAAATCTACTTCAAATAATGAAGTAGATAACATTTTAGATAAATTTATGCGAGAAAATCCAAGTATTTCTCGACCAAAAACTGAGTTTTTCAATCCAGCTAATGTGGCAAAAAATAGTGTAGAGGAAAAAGATGAAATTGTAAGTGAAACATTAGCAAGCATTTATTTAAAACAAGGATTGATAAAAAAATCAATTTTAACTTATGAAAAATTATGTTTGATATATCCACATAAAAATGCTTATTTCGCAGCCCTAATAAATAAAATAAAAACCGAACACAACATTAACTAAAACTATGATATTTTTTCTAATCCTAATCATTATCGTTTGCGTACTACTTACTTTAGTAGTTTTAATTCAAAATCCTAAAGGTGGCGGAATTGCTGCTAATTTTTCAGCTCCAAACCAAATTATGGGTGCTAATAGAAGTACGGATGTGGTAGAAAAAGCTACTTGGATATTAGCCATTGCATTAATAGTTTTAAGTTTAGCTTCCAACTTTGCCCGTCCTAGTGGTGAACAAGAAGTTACTGGAACTGAAAGTAGAATAAAAGAAAACATTGAAGGAACTACAGCAATGCCTGCAACTCCTGCATCAGCTGCTAAAGTAACTGATTCTAATGGAAATGTAAAACCATAATTTTTTAATATAATATTTTAAAACCTGTTTCAATTTGATTGAAACAGGTTTTTTTATGTAAAAATTTTTGACCTTAATCATTTATATATTTACTTAGTAAAAAGTACATTTGACAAAAAAATTTTAAAAACATTCACATGCAAATAAAAACAAACCATAAAGACGAATTTGTTTATCGCCATAATTCGCCAATGAGAAAAGACACTGCAGCCATGCTTAAAACCATAGGTGTTAGTTCAATTGATCAATTAATAGACGAAACAATTCCGGCACATATTCGCTTGAAAGAACGTATGAAATTGCCAGCGGCATTAACAGAAATGGAATTATTAAGCATGTTAAAAGTAATTTCTGAAAACAATAAAATTTACAAAAACTTTATTGGTCAGGGTTATTATGGAACTCATACACCAAATGTGGTTTTACGTAACATTTTCGAAAATCCAAATTGGTACACTGCCTACACTCCTTACCAACCAGAAATAGCCCAAGGTAGATTAGAAGCATTGTTAAATTACCAAACAATGATCATTGACCTTACTGGAATGGAAATAGCAAATGCAAGTTTATTAGATGAAGCAACTGCAGCTGCAGAAGCCATGAGCTTAATGCATGCTGAAGGTAAAAATGAAGCTGCTAGCAAATTTTTTGTTTCTGAACATTGCTTCAAACAAACCATTGATGTATTAATTACAAGAGCTGAACCTACAGGCATAGAAATAGTAATTGGTAACCACGAAACTGCTCAGTTAGACAATACTTATTTTGGTGCAATGATTCAATATCCTGCATCAAATGGTGAAATATTTGATTACAGTAAATTCATGGCAAATGCCAAAGAAAATCAAATTTTAGTAGCTGTTGCTGCCGATATTTTAAGTTTAACTTTGTTAACACCTCCAGGCGAATGGGGTGCCGATGTGGTAGTTGGTTCTTCTCAACGCTTTGGTGTACCAATGGGTTATGGTGGGCCGCATGCTGGTTTCTTTGCCACTAAAGATGCTTACAAACGTCAAATGCCAGGTAGGTTAATTGGTATTTCTATTGATAGCCAAGGAAATTCTGCTTTGCGTATGGCATTGCAAACGCGTGAGCAACATATTAAACGAGAAAAAGCAACTTCAAATATTTGTACTGCACAAGTATTATTGTCGATTATGGCGAGTATGTATGGCGTTTATCATGGTCCTGATGGCCTAAAAAATATAGCTGGAAGAGTACATGGTTTAACCAAAACATTGGCAAATGCCTTGAACGAAAATGGTCATGCTGTAGTTAATAAAAATTATTTCGATACCATTACTGTTGCCGTTGGCAATGCTAACGCTGCAATAGCTTCTTGTGTAAATGCTGAAATCAATATTAATAAAATTAACGATCAACACATTTCAATTTCAATAGATGAAACACATACTTTAGAAGGAATTACTGAATTATTAAATTGCCTTACAGGCAAAAACATTTCATTGAATCATTCATCGTTTAACTTTGATTCATCGTTTGCTCGTACTTCTGATTTTATGACACATCCTGTGTTTAATTCACACCACAGCGAGCATGAAATGTTACGTTATATTAAATTATTAGAATCAAAAGATTTATCGCTTTGCGAAAGCATGATAGCTTTAGGAAGTTGCACCATGAAATTAAATGCAACGGCCGAAATGATTCCGGTAACTTATGCTGGATTCAGTGTTTTACATCCATTTATTCCTAGAAATCAAGCAGCAGGTTATACGCAAATATTTTCTGAATTATCGGAATATTTGAAACAAGTAACTGGTTTTGCTGGCATTTCATTACAACCAAATGCAGGCGCGCAAGGCGAGTATGCAGGCTTAATGACCATAAGAGAATATTTTAAAGCAAAAGGCGAATCACATAGAAATATTGCTTTGATTCCATCATCGGCACATGGAACAAATCCTGCAAGTGCTATTATGGCTGGCATGAAAGTAATTGTTACCAAAACTTTAGAAAACGGTTATATCGACATTGAAGATATCAGAGCAAAAGCCATTGAACACAAAGATAATTTAGCTTGTTTAATGGTTACTTATCCTTCTACTTATGGTGTTTTTGAAGAAGGTATTATTGATATTTGTGGTATTATTCATGAAAATGGTGGACAAGTTTACATGGACGGTGCTAACATGAATGCGCAAGTTGGATTAACAAGTCCGGCAACTATTGGTGCAGATGTTTGTCATTTAAATTTACATAAAACTTTCTGTATTCCTCATGGTGGCGGTGGACCAGGAATGGGACCAATTGGTGTGGGTGCTCATTTAGTTCCTTTTTTACCAGGACATGCAGTTGTGGATATGGATGGTGGAAACCAATCAATGCACGCAGTGAGTGCAGCACCTTGGGGTAGCGCTTCTATTCTATTAATATCGTATGCATACATTAGAATGATGGGAACTGAAGGTTTAGAAAATGCGACTAAATATGCTATTTTAAATGCTAATTACATCAAAGCACGTTTAGAAAAACATTACCAAATTCTTTATGTAGGACCAAAAGGAAGATGTGCGCACGAAATGATTTTAGATACTCGTGTGTTCAAACAAGCTTCGGGAGTAGAAGTTAGTGACATAGCAAAACGTTTAATGGATTATGGTTTCCATGCGCCTACTATTTCATTTCCGGTAGCAGGAACTGTAATGATAGAGCCTACTGAAAGCGAAGCTAAACATGAATTAGATCGTTTTTGTGATGCCATGATTTCAATAAGAAATGAAGTAACTGCTATTGAAAATGGCACTGTAGATAAGTTAGACAATATGCTTAAAAATGCACCACACACTGCAAGTATGGTTACCAGCGATGAATGGAAACATGCATACGGCCGCCAACAAGCAGCATATCCATTACCTTATGTAAGAGCCGCTAAATTTTGGCCAAGCGTAGGTAGAATTAATGATACTTATGGCGATAGAAATTTAATTTGTGCTTGTATTCCTACTGAAGCATATGCAGAGGCGGAACATGCAAGTATCTAATTAGCTGCTGGCTGCTAGAAAATAAAAAATCCCATTAACGAAATGTTATTGGGATTTTTTGTATTTCTCCATATTGTTTAAAAGGAAAGAAGATGCTTCTCGCCAAAAGTAGTTGTCTGGATTCGGCAAGCTCACCATGACAAATAAATAATTGTTACCCTAATCTTAGTCGAAGGGCAATATCCAACATTCAATCCCGATGTATCGGGACAACATTCAAAATTTCCTTTCACAAATCACAAATCAAATCTTGTGTCCTCTTAAAAACTCCTCTACTCCTATTCGTTTTTTACCTTCTAGTTGAATTTGTAATAAATGAACATATCCATTTTGGCAAGCTAATTTTAAAAATGTTTTGTTGTCGCTTATCATTTTACCAATTGGCTCATCATGATTTGAAAGCTCAATACTTGCTTCAAATACTTTTAATATTTTACCATCAAAATGAGTAAAAGCTGTTGGATAAGGACTCAATCCTCTGATTAAATTATAAATATTTTCAGCGCTGTTATCCCAATTAATCAAACAGTTTTCCTTAAATATTTTAGGCGCCATTTTATTATTATCGTTACCTTGTGGCGTGCCTTTGGTATTTCCATTTTTAATTAATTCCAACGATTTCAAAACCGTTTCAGCACCAATATTCATAAGCAAATCGTGAAGTTCGCCAGCATTCATCGTTGGCGTAATTTCCACTTCTTTCGTAAGCAAAACATCGCCAGTATCTATTTCATGTTTCAGAAAAAAAGTACTCACACCCGTTTTCGTTTCTCCATTGATAATTGCCCAATTTATTGGCGCAGCACCTCTATAATCTGGCAACAATGAAGCATGTAAATTCAAAGTTCCAAATTTGGGCATTTCCCAAACTATTTGTGGCAACATTCTAAAAGCTATAACTACTTGTAATTCGGCATTTAATGCTTGTAATTCAGCTATAAATTCAGGATCTTTTAACTTAATAGGTTGTAATACTTTGATGTTATTTTCAACAGCATATTTCTTCACTGCACTTTGTTGTAATTGCATTCCACGGCCAGCTGCTTTGTCGGGCATGGTAACCACTGCCACCACTTCATGTCCAGCTTTTACGATGGCATCCAACGATGGGACAGAAAAATCAGGTGTTCCTAAAAATATTATTCTCATTATTTTTTGACTAAATCAATAATTATTTGCGCAGCATTATTACTAGCTCCTTGCTTGTTTAAAATGGCTTGTAAGTTTTTATATTCTACCATTAAATTGGCGTTTTTATTGCCGTTTGGCAATATGGCTTCAAACTCCTGTTTTAAGTTTGCTAAGGTGTAATCGTGTTGAATTAATTCTTTCAATAACTCTTTATCCAAATTAATATTTACCAAAGAAACATACTTTATTTTTACAAATTGCTTGGCTAAAAAATACGAAATTGAACTGCCCACGTAAGCACAAACTTGCGGCACATTGAACAAGGCAGTTTCTAATGTTGCGGTTCCACTACAAACAATGGCAGCCTTTGCCAAATGCAATACTTCGTAGGTTTTATTGTAAATAATTTTGGTGTTAGCAGCAATAAATGTTTGGTAAAAATCAGGTTTGATACTTGGTGCGGCACAAATTACAAACTCGTATTTAGGATAAGTTTGCGCTAGCTTCATCATAATAGGAAGCATGGTTTTTATTTCTTGTTTCCTACTTCCTGGCAATAATGCAATGATGTCTTTTTTTGAATCAATGTGGTTTGCTTGGCAAAATGTAGCATCGGGTTTAAACGCATTTACCTCGTCTAATAAAGGATTGCCAACATAAGAAGCTTTTACTTTCCATTTTTTAAAATATTCCACTTCAAAAGGAAAAATGAGCAATAACTCATCTACATATTTTTCTAGTTTCTTAGCTCTTTTTTCGTTCCAAGCCCAAACCTTTGGTGCTATGTAATACACTACTTTATATCCTTTTTGCTTTGCAAACTGAGCTATTCGTAAATTGAAACCAGCATAATCAATGAGTATGACTACATCGGGTTTATAGGCATCAATTTGTTTTTTGCAAACAGCTATAAAACCTAAAATAGTGCTGATTTTAATTAGCACTTCCAAAAAACCCATGATGGCAGTTTGGTTAAAATGCATCAACAAACCATTGGCTTGCGCTTGCATTAAATCGCCACCCCAAAACTGAAATTCAGCTTGCACATCCTTTTGCTTAATGGCTTTCATTAAATTGGCACCGTGCAAATCGCCACTTGCTTCACCGGCAATAATAAAATATTTCATTGATGCGAAAATAGTTTAGAATTTTGGATTTTGGATATAGAATTTAGTCGGTAGATTATAGACGAAGGTTCTTGGACAACAAAATCTAATTTAAAATAAATATCTATAGTATATCTTCATTTGTAAATTTGAATTTTATAATCCAATATTACTTATATTTTATCTTTCTTACACCAAATTAACTTTAACAAAATAATATTATTGATTTCAATTGCTAAAACATAAATTTGTTTAAAAATATATAATCATTGGAAACTAAAAAAGCCTTACAATTCATCATCATATTCATCATAATATATGTTTTCTCAAATGGATTATATCAATATATATTATGGCTTTATGCACCTACACCAGATCCAATGACACTTTATACTTCTTTAATTTTATGTAAAATATTTCCGCAATTCAATGCCACTCCACTTCTATTTGATGCAGGGTTATTAATAAGTAAAGGAACTCAAAAATTAGTTAATATAAAAGAAGGTTGTAATGGAATGGCATTAATTACAACATTCCTAAGTTTTGTAATTGCCTTTAAAAGCAAGCTAATAAACTATTTAAAATTTGTTCCTGCTGCCATTCTTAGTATAATTTTATTTAATATTTTAAGGCTTTATATTCTCATTGAAATCAAGCTAAATTACATTTATTATTTCGACATTTTTCATACTTATATTTTCCCTATCATTATATACTTTATCACTTTTATATTAATGGTATTATGGGTAAAATTTATTGGCCGTAAACCAAACGAAAACTAACAGATGAATATTAAATTAATTAAGAAAATAATTCCTGTATTTTTAATATTTGTATTTGATTTTTCATTCCAAAACTTCAATCCTATTGAAATGAAATTCAGTACCTGTAAACTTTACTTATATAATAATGAATGTATTACGTTTGAAGCATTTGCATTGAATAAATTTTTAAGATTATTACTTAATTTATTTACCATACAATTAATACTTGGAATATTTAAAGCTCAACTCACCAACAAAAATTATTATCTATTAATAATAGCTATTTTATATATACTAGACATGGCCATGTGTTTTGCCATGCATCCTTTATTTATTAATTGGCACAAGGTGCTAAATCCGGTTTTATATAGTCCATTAGCAGGATTAGCTATACTGGCTTGGTTCATTAGTACTAAACAAAATAAAGGCGCATGATTATTATACTAGCTAGTTGGATTATTATTTGGGTAAATTGCTACTTATTTGGCTTTGTTTTAAACAAATTGATATTTAAGCAAAAAGCAATCAGTATAACTGTTATTATAGGAATTATTGCCATTACTTTTTTATCCAATATTGCTTCCTTTTTTGGGCCACTTGACCATTCGTTTTTATTTAACATTACATTTATTTCATGCTTTTATTTGTTCATGTATTTTAATGAAATAAAGCTGCAATTGTTAATTATAAAAAACGAACTTTTTACATTTAAAAAGATTGTTTTATTGATATTAAGCGCGATATTATTTGCTGCATATTCCAGTGGCTATTCTAACATAAATGATGATGGATTATATTACACCCAAACCATTATGTGGCTTCGTGAATACGGATTAGTACATGGCATTTCTAACCTGCATTTATCTTTAGGATTAAGCTCTTCATGGCATGTATTTCAGGCACTTTTCAGCTTTTCTAACACTTCTAATTTAAATGATGTCAATGGTTTTTTGATGTTTATTTTTACCTTATTTATTATAGAGAAAAGCAATAATAAAAATATCAATATTTTATTATACTTCCAGTATTTTTTAGTGTTACTCATTAGCATTCCTTTTTATAGCGCCCCCAATCCTGATTTTGCCATTATTGTTTTTACTGCTATTGCAATTCAGTTGTTTTTAACATCTATAAATAGAGATCATTATCCTGTTATATTACTTATTGCTGTATTTTGTTTTACTGTAAAATTATCATCCATTGCTGTTTCTGTTTTAGCAGCATTTATTCTTTATAAATTAATTAAAAACACCAGTTTTAAATTGCAAAGCAAACTATATATATTATTGTTTTTGATGCTTGCCATTCAAATCAGTAAAAACATTTACCAAACTTCTTATCCTTTGTATCCTTATCAAATATTAAGTGTAAATAACGATTGGAAAACCCCTGAAGCGGTAGTGAATTATTTTACAAGTGGAGTAAAAACGTGGTCGTATTCTAACAAATATAGGCCTAATGAAGTAAACGAAATAAAGGACATTGGTATGCTTAAACTAATTGAAAGTTTACTTTTTAGAAGTGGAACCAAAGGCTTAATAAACAAAGTAATTTTTGCTTCATTTTTATTAAGTATTTTACTAGTAAGTTATTTGTGGTTTAAACATAAAATAAATCAACATACCATTATTTTACAAGTAATATTAGGTATTAGTTTAATTTTTTGGTTTGCTTTTGCTCCGCAATATCGTTTTGCTATGCCTATGCTTATTTACTATTTGGCATTTATTTTGCATTTAATTTATTCTCATTTACTCAGAAACTATTTTAAAATTAATTTATACTTCATTCATGTTTCAGTTATCATATTATTATTTATTCCAATATTTTTTGGGATAAATATAAATGGTAATGAAACCAGCAAGCAAATTGGGCAATTTGAAAAATTAACAATATCCCAAATTATATATCCAAAGGATAAATACAGTTTTGCAAAACTAGACACCATTAAAGTTAACAACATACCTTTTTACCATGTAAATGGAAATACTTATTGTTGGAATTCTCCCCTGCCTTGCATGAGCAAAGGATACGAGAAAATTATATTTGATAATTTTAAATACAGAATTAGTTTAAGAGGAAGTTCCTTAAACGAAGGTTTTAAGTTTATTTATTACCAATAATCCATATAATTGCATTAAAAAATAATTCCACTTAGCTAGTTAAAGTGATTTAATAAAACAATATAAAGATTTATAATAGTTGAAAATATCAATAATCACAGTAGTCTATAACAACGTTATCACCATTGAAAAAACCATTCAATCAGTGCTAGCACAATCATACAAAAACCTGGAATATATAATTGTTGATGCTCAATCAACTGATGGAACTTTAGCAGTTATTGATAAATATAAAGACAAAATACAAATAATTATTTCAGAAAAAGATAATGGTTATTACGAAGGATTAAATAAAGGAATAATATTGGCAACAGGTGAAATTATTGGTACTTTGAATGCAGATGATCGTTTTGCGACAACTGATATTTTAGAAAAAATAGCAGCTGAATTTAACATAGATACAAATTTGGAAAGTATATTTGGCGATATTGCTTTTGCAGATATTAACAATAAAATTTCGCGCTATTATTCAGGAGCAAATTTTAAACCTTCACTTTTTAAATGGGGAGTTATGCCACCTCACCCATCGTTTTATTGTAAAAAAAAAACCTATAACAAATTAGGACTTTATGGAGCTAATTACAAACTTGCTGGAGATTTTGAATTAATGTTACGTTATTTATGGAAAAATAAAATTTCCTTTAAATATGTTCCACTTTTGATGGTCTATATGCAAAAAGGGGGTAAAAGTACAGGAAGTATATGTACAAATCTGTTTGTAAATAATCCTGAAGTTATAGTAGCTTGTAAAAACAATGGTTTAAATACAAATATATTAAAAATAAGTATGAAATATTTACTTAAAATGAATCAGTTTTGGAGAGTAGGAAAGCATGCTTAAAAGAGTTATTTTAAAGAAAATATTAACTATTTTCATCTTTCCAATTTCGTTTTTTTGTGTCATTTGTATTTGGTTTATTTATCATTTATCCAAAAATTCTATTTCACAAAAAGTAAAAATTATATTTATAAGTTTTTTTTTATTTTTCATTTTAATAACCATGCAACCATTTGCAAGTATTTTTATTAATAGTCTAGAAAATGATTACGAATGCTTGCTTGATAGCAATAAAATAAAAAGTGCAGATTATATAATAATACTTGGTGGCGGTTATGCTGACAATATAAATATGCCTGCTAGTAGCCAATTAGGGTTATATTCTTTAGCTCGATTAATAGAAGGAATGAGATTAAAAAAAATAAATCCAAATGCTCAATTAATTTTTTCAGGCGGAACACAATTTAATGAAAATAATACGCAAGCTAGCTTATTAAACAAAGCATATTTAAGTTTAATAAACGACACCAATAAAAATATATTAAGTGAACTTCCACACAATACCAAATCTGAAGCTGATGAAGCATTTAAATTAGTGGGGAAAAGTAAGTTAATATTAGTTACATCTGCATCGCACATGCCACGTTCCTTTTATTTATTTAATAAAATAGGTTGTAATGTTATAGCAGCTCCTTGCGATTTTTCAGTAAAAGATTTGGAATATTACCCTAATTTCCCAAACGGAATGAGTATAAAACAAACCGAATTAGCCATTCATGAATACTTGGCAATTTTGGGTTATAAATTATTTGACTAATTGAAAGAATTAAAAACACTTAATAAATATTTTGTAAAATATAAATGGCTATTTTTAGCAGGAATTATATCTGTAGTAATAGCAAGTGTTTTTCAAATTTATCCAGCAAAATATGTTCGTGAAGCGACTAATTTGGTAGCTATTGCTTTAAAAAATGCTACAAAGGAATCTAACCATGAAGCATTGTACCATACACTTTTAAAATTTTCATTTTTAATCATTGGTTTTTCATTGTTAAGAGGCTTGTTTATGTATTTTATGCGTCAAACATTGGTGGTAATGAGCAGGCATATTGAATATGATTTGAAAAATGAAATATACAAAAAATACCAAATACTCGAATTGGAATTTTTTCGTCAAAACCAAACTGGTGATTTAATGAATAGAATCAGTGATGATGTAAGTAGAGTTCGCATGTATATTGGACCCGCGGTTATGTACACAGTTAATTTAATTGTAACATGCTCCATTACCATTTATGTTATGTTTCAAACAAATGTAATGTTAACTTGGTACACCTTAATTCCACTTCCAATATTATCAATTACTATTTTTTATGTAAATAACTTAATAGAAAAAAGAAGTGACGCAATTCAAGCAAAATTAAGTGACCTAACAAGTTTTGTACAACAGAGTTTTTCGGGAATTCGAGTTATAAAATCATTTGGAATTGAAAAACTTTTTGAAGCAGATTTATTGAAACAATCAGAAGAATATAAAACAAAACAATTAAGTTTAGCCAAAGTAGATGCCTTGTTTTTTCCAACATTATTTTTACTAACAGGCTTAAGCAGTTTAATCGTAATTTTTGCTGGTGGATTAATGGTTGCAAACGGGCAGGAAGACATTGGAATTATTCCTGAATTTATAATGTATGTAACTATGCTAACTTGGCCTGTAACATCTATTGGTTGGGTAAGCTCGTTGGTTCAACGCGCTGTGGCAAGTCAAACTCGCATCAATGAGTTTTTAAACACAGAAGCTTCCATAAAAAATAACAATTTTGAACCTTTTGAATTCAATGAATCTATAACATTTAAGAATGTAACTTTCACCTATGTAGGCAAAAATTATCCAGCCTTAGAAAATGTTTCTTTTAAAATAGAAAAAGGAAAAACATTGGCAATATTAGGAAATACTGGAAGTGGAAAAACAACCATTACGCATTTAATACTTCGTATGCTAGAAGCTCAGAGTGGTGAAATATTAATTGACGGAAAAAATATTTCTAATATTAATTTACATGCATTTAGAGATCAAATTGGTTATGTGCCACAAGATGTATTTTTGTTCAGTGACACAATCAAAAATAATATAGCATTTGGTGTTAAAAATGCAAAGGAATTAAGTTATAAAAGTATAGAAAACGCAAGCAATAGGGCTAGCTTAACTGAAAATATTTTGATGATGCCAAAACAATTTGATACAATTATTGGTGAAAGAGGAGTCACATTGTCGGGAGGACAAAAACAAAGAACTGCTATTGCAAGGGCATTTATAAAAAACCCACCAATACTTATATTTGATGATAGTTTGAGTGCCTTGGATACTAAAACAGAATCAACTATTTTAGAAAATATTTATAATGAAAAGCAAAATAAAACCATAATAATAATCAGTCAACGGGTGTCGAGTGCTAAAAATGCTGATACCATTTTATTTTTCGAAAATGGAAAATTATTAGAACAAGGAAATCATCAAGAGTTACTAAATTTTAATAATAAATATGCCGATTTATTTAACAATCAATTGAATTATGAGCGTTCAAATAGAGATTAAAAAATGAGTAGAAAGTGTGAATAATTATTTTTAAAAAACATTGGTTAGTTATTAATTTGCAAACGATTTAAAGAAACAAAAAAGAAAGATTGAATATGGATGATTTTGAGAAAAGAGATAATGAAGAGATATACTCTAAAAAAGTAAGAGCGGGTAAAAGAACTTATTTTTTTGATGTAAAGTCGACCAAAGCAAATGATTACTTTGTTACAATTACAGAAAGCAAAAAGCGCTTTGAAGATGGAACATTTGTAAAACATAAAATATTTTTATACAAAGAAGATTTCAATAAATTTATTGAAGCATTTGAAGACACTATAAATTACGTTAAAACTGAACTAATGCCAGAATATAATTTCGATGAATTTACTAGAGATGATTCTCGAAATAACAATGATGGATATAGAAATGACTCCAACTAAGAACTAATTATTAAAAAATTACTTGTTACAATTGAGATAATAACTTTTATTTGCAAGTAGATAAAAAAATAAACAAAAATATGAAAAAAATATTCAAATCAATCGCTGCTTTTGCATTAGTAGCTTCGCTTACTGCATCATGTTCCAAAGTTGAAACACCTCCAACTACAACAGAAGTGGGCGCACCAACTTTAACCATTGTTATTCCAACAGCTGATTTAAATTTAAGATTTAATGACGTTACTACTATAAAATTTACGGGAGCTCCAGCAACTGGAGCAAAAATCAAATCAATTTTGATTACTAGAAAAAACTTAAGTTCTGATGTAACTGTTAAATTATATGGTGATTCAGCAACTTCATTAGCAGATTCATTAACTATTACTAGAATTGTTATTGATTCAGTTTTAGGAGGTATAAATGGAATTGGTTATGTTGGAGATAAATTTATATACTCAGTAACTATAACAGATGATAAAGGTAAATTTACCACTAAAAATATCAATTTAACCATTAAGGATTTATATTCATCAGGTCAGTTTACTATTGGTGCACAAGCAAATACTGGTGTTACTTTCCAAAACAAATTTTTTGGTTTAAATGAAAACGCTGCTAAAACCATTGATTACTTTAAAGCTGGTGTGGCTAATCCTGCAACAACTACGGTGAGTACAGAAGATTCAATGACAAGAGCACGTTTTTATGGCAATTCAAATAAAATAGATTTCTTAATGTTTTATGGTGCTAATTTAACAGGTCTTTATTCGCCAGATTATGCATTTGGTACTGGACAAGGATGGGCAACTGAAATTGGTTTTTGGTTAACACCATTAAATAGTACAATTTTCAAAAATCCTGTATCTTATAATCTTTCTCAATCTGATTTTGCCGGTTCCAATGATAAAGTTGAACTAGCTATTGATGCGATTGATTTTAATGACGTTGCCACTAATCAAAAATTTGTATACAACTTGCTAGATCAAAAAGTAATAGCATTTAAAACTACAAAAGGAAGAGGTTTGATTTTAGTTGTAAAAGCTGCATTAAACAATACGAGTTTTGGTACTTTTGAAGTAAAATGGAAAAAAAACTAATTCAATAAATATTTTTCAAAAAAACCGCTTCAAAATTGAAGCGGTTTTTTTTTGAATTAACAAAATAGATTTTAACTTTACAAAAATAAATAACCAATATAATTTTTAATAAATTATGAAAAAAATAGCTGTGTTTACATCTGGTGGAGATTCGCCAGGGATGAATGCTTGTATTAGAGCAGTAGTAAGAACTGCCATATATAATCATGTAGAAGTAACAGGAATTATGCAAGGTTACAAAGGAATGATTGAAGGTGGTGAAAATTTTGTTCCGCTAACTTCTCGTTCAGTAGGAAATATAATTCAAAGAGGTGGTACCATTTTAAAAACCTCACGCAGCAAAGCATTCATGACCCCTGAAGGACGTAAAATAGCATATGATAACTTAAAAGCTAATGGAATTGAAGGCATTATATGTATAGGTGGAAATGGGACCTTTACTGGTGCTGAAATTTTCTATGATGAATTCAAAATACCATCTATTGGCGCGCCAGGTACTATTGACAATGATTTATTTGGAACCGATTTAACCATTGGGTTTGATACTGCAATTAATACAGCTGTAAATGCAATTGATAAAATTAGAGACACAGCAGATTCACATGGCAGAGTTTTTTTTGTGGAAGTAATGGGCCGAGAATCTGGTTTTATTGCATTAGCTTCAACCATAGCAGGCGGTGCTGAAATTGCTTTACTTCCAGAAATTAAAGAAGATTACACAGAAATATTTGAGTTTTTTAAAGGAATCAATAATAGTAAAAAATCATTTACAATTGCAATAGTTGCAGAAGGTAATGATGAAGGTGGTTCTTTTGCAATAGTTGAAAAAATAAAAAAAGAGATTCCAGATTTTGATCCTCGAATTGTAATTTTAGGACATATTCAAAGGGGTGGTTCTCCTACTGCCTATGACAGAGTTTTGGCCTCTCGTTTAGGAAACGGAGCAGTAGAATCATTATTAGCAGGAAGAAAAAATGAAATGGTTGGTTTAGTAAATAACCAAGTAATTTTAACTAGTTTTCACGATGCTATTTATTCTAAAAAAGAATTAAACCCTGGCTTACTCAAGTTAATTGATATCTTCAATTGCTAAAATTGTCAGTAGAAACACTAATAAAACCGTTCGTTGAGCTTGTCGAAACGTGATTGTTTGAAGATTATTTTATATTAAATTTAAAATACACCTGCCCTTACTTGTTAGGAAGGGTGAGTTCCGTTGTTAATTGTTTGAATTTTATATTGTTGGTGCCGCTTCGCTAAAACACCAACAATGTGCATGTATTGTCATTTCTAGCGGACTCGAGAAACAGACCTACTTCTCCACTCCGCTCGAAGTGAATGGTTTGTATGGAATTTAATCTTTCAATCTTCTAATCTTTGTAATCTTCTAATCTTCCTGAATACTTGCCCGTTTCAGTCTGTCATTTATAGCATAGCCTAATTCAATATTGGGGAATTTTTCGGCTAAAATAATATCAACATCTAATTCATCAACATTGCGCATGGCAGCAAATAAATTACTTGCCGCTTCATTTAAATCTTTTGTTTTTGAAAGCACAAATTGATTTTCAATCGGAACACCAACTATCGATTCATAAAATGATATAACTCCTACCCTATTTTTATCAAATAACTGAATAGATTCACTTATGTTTTCTACAATTTTTAAAGGATGAATAGGTGCGTAATGCTTGGTTAACATTCCAGGTGCAACTATTTTATCATTGCTTAAAATTATAGTTAGTTTTTTATTTAAAATATTTTCAATGGCTTCAATGGCTAATCCTCCAAATCGAAGTATTTTAGGTTCATCTTCTAAAAATGAAACAATGGTTGATTCAACTCCTACTTTACAAATACCACCATCTAAAATATAATCAATTTTATTTCCTAATTGTTGTTCAACATGTTTAGCGGATGTTGGACTAATGTATCCACTTGGATTTGCACTTGGAGCAGCCAAAGGAAAATTAAGTTTAGACAACAATTCTAAAGTAATAGGGTGATTGGGAACTCTTATAGCAACAGCACCTGTTCCGGCAGTTACTATTTCGGGTATTATATTGGTAGCTGGAATAATAAATGTTATAGGTCCTGGCCAAAAATGATTTGCTAATAACTTTGCGTCAGTTGGAATTGATAAACCCCAATCTTCAAAGCGTTCAATGCGGTTGCTATGAATAATGAGCGGATTGAATTGAGGTCGATTTTTGGTTTTATAAATACTTAAAACCGCATTTTCGTTAAATGCATTAGCAGCCAATCCATAAACCGTTTCGGTAGGAATGGCTACTAATTTATTGCTATTCAATAGTTCAATAGCAAAAGGTATATTATTTCCAATTGGCAATTTTTAAAACAAACCGTTTAGTTCAGCTTGAATTTTATCAATTATTATTCCTAAATCTTCGGGGCGTTCAGCATAATTTAAATCATCCACTTCAATGATTAAATGGCGTGGCTTATATGAACTTATCCAAGCTTCATAGCGTTCATTCAAGCGTTTTAAATAATCTAAACGAATACTTTCTTCATAATCTCTTCCACGTTTTTGAATATTATTAACCAAAGTAGGAATTGATGCACGTAAGTATATCATTAAATCAGGTGGTTTAATAGTGTGATTCAAAGAATCAAACATTTTTTGATATGTATCAAAATCGCGGGTACTCATTAAGCCCATGGAATGAAGGTTAGGTGCAAAAATATTTGCATCTTCATAAATAGTTCTATCTTGAATGATATTTTTCTTTCCTTTTTGTAATTGTAAAATAGTTCCGTAACGGCTATTTAAAAAATAAATTTGAAGGTTAAAACTCCATCTTTGCATGTCTTCATAAAAATCTGATATGTAAGGATTATCCTCTACATCTTCATAATGAGGTTCATAGTTGTAGTGTTTACTTAAAAGTGTAGTAAGAGTAGTTTTTCCCGATCCTATATTTCCTGCTATTGCTAAATGCATGTTACTATTTTATTATGCTACGATTTTAGTGCTTTAAAAACAAACGATTTAAACACTGTTTCAACATTTTTGAATTTTGTTGGTATAGTTATTGAAAACTAAGCTTTAGTAACACCATAAATATTTATTACTTTGCGAAACATTTTAAAATGAAGAAACTTCATCAACTAATAATAAGCAGCTTCTTTCGCACATTTTTACCTACTATAGTGGTAGTAATGTTTATATTGCTTATGCAATTCATTTGGCTTTATGTTGATGAATTAGTAGGGAAAGGATTAGAATGGCAAGTAATTGCTGAGCTACTTTTTTACTGGTCAGCATCATTAATTCCTCAAGCATTGCCATTGGCAGTATTATTAGCTTCCATTATGACTTTTGGAAATTTGGGCGAAACCTATGAATTAGTGGCTGCAAAAGCGGCCGGTGTTTCTATTTGGAAAATGTTTAAACCTATGTATTTTGTAATGTTTGGAATTTCGTTATTTGGAATTTTTGTTTCCAATATTTTAATTCCTGTTGCTAACTTAAAAAGTAGAGCGCTTTTGTATGATGTGAGAGAAAAAAAACCTGCACTAGCTATTACAGAAGGAGTTTTTTATAGTGGTATTCAAGGAATAACCATAAGAGTTGGCAAAAAAGACAAGAAAACCCAAGAAATGCAGGATATAATTATTTATGATAAACGTGCAAACACGGCTCATTCTACTGTTATTTCAGCAAAAAAAGGAACCATGAGTTTAAGTAATGATGGCAGATTTTTGTTTTTTACTTTATTTGATGGAGCAAGATATGAGGAAATGGAAACACAAAAAAATTACTATAATTCTTTTCCTCATTCTAGTACATATTTTTCACAAGAAAAAATCATGTTTGACTTAACGGTTTTTAACTTTAATAGAACTGATGAGGATTTATTTAAACATAATTATGAAATGCTGAATGTGATTCAACTTCAATATTACAGTGATTCAATGAAACTTTTAAAATACATAAAAGCACTAGAATTAAAATCGTTTGTAAGACCCTATTATTTCTTTTTAAAGCAAGATACTTCTCAAAAAAACTACACAGTTAATATAAGAGACTCTGTAAAAACAATGACTGATTTGTTTCAAAAAGGTTATAGAGATAATATTTTAAATAATGCTGAAAGCAATACTAGAACTGTTAAAAATGTAATTTCATATTCTTTAACTGAACGCAATGAAATTAATAAAAGTGCTGCTCGGTACGATATTGAATGGCATAAAAAATTTGTATTGGCAATAGCCTGTATCATTATGTTTTTTATTGGTGCACCACTTGGTTCTATTATTAGGAAAGGTGGTTTTGGTCTGCCTGTTGTGGTATCTATTTTACTATATTTATCCTATCATATTATTTCACTTTCAGGCGAAAAAGCTTCTAAAACATTGGCATGGAAACCTTTTCTAGGAATTTGGATTGGAATTATGATTTTAACACCTTTAGGATTTTTTCTTACCTATCAAGCTAGTAACGATAGTTCACTTTTTAACAAAGCAGTTTGGGTAAATATTTTCAAAAAAATTACTCAAAAAAATAATAAATAAAATGAATATATTACAAATAACTCCTCGCTTTCCTTGGCCTTTAAAAGATGGTGGAGCACTATGTTATTTTAACTATGCAAAAGGTTATGGCGATGCAGGAAATAATTTAACTATAGCTTCATTAAATACCTCAAAACATTTTGTAAATTACGATGAACTTCCTATACATGTAAAGGCTTTAGGCGATATCCATTTAACTTATGTAGATAATCAATTGAAACTAGTTGATGCATTTTTAAACTTGTTTACAAATGAATCGTATCATGTAAATAGATTTATAAGTAAGGATTTTGAAGATCAATTGGTACAAATTTGTAATGAAAAAACTTTCGATGTTGTAGTTTTTGAAACCATTTTTGTAGCACCATATTTAGATATTATAAGAAAACACAGTAAGGCAATTTGTATTTTAAGACAACATAATGTAGAATATCAAATTTGGGAATCATTAGCATTTTTAGAATCTAATATTCAAAAAAAATGGTACCTTAAATTATTGGCAAAACGTTTGTATAAATACGAAATAAAACAACTTAATAATTTTGATGGCATTGCTGCTATTACAAAAAACGATGCTGAAACATTCCTAAAAAGTGGTTGCACAAAACCAATTCATGTTTCTCCGTTTGGAATAAATTCAGACAAACTCATTATTGACAATACTAACCTTGAAATGCCAAGTTTATTTCACATTGGTTCAATGGATTGGATGCCAAATCAAGAAGCAATGAAATGGTTCATTGACAATGTTTGGTATGACCTTAATAATGAATTTCCACAACTTAAATTTTACATTGCTGGACGCAATATTCCTAATTCATTTTTTGATTATAACAACCAAAATCACATTGCAGTTCTAGGTGAAATTGAAGATAGTATTAGTTTTATGAATGAAAAAGCTATTATGGTTGTTCCTTTATTTTCGGGCAGCGGAATTAGGGTTAAAATATTAGAAGGAATGGGTTTAGGTAAATGTATTATCTCTACACCGCTAGGTGCTCAAGGAATTGAAGCCATAAACGGAGAACATCTATTAATAGCTGAAACAGCTAAAGATTTTATTAGAATAATTAGTGAACTTATCAATAACCCAAGTGAAATAATCAGAATTGGAAAAAATGCACGTAGGTTAGTAAAAGAAAAATACGATAACAAAAAGATTGTTGCTGATACATTGGAATTTTATGAAGGTTTAAAAAAATAAAAGTAAAAATACTCACTTTGAAATATTTTTACTTTTAAAATAATCACGCTTCTTTCATAAAGTCATATTCATATCTTTCTGGAGATAAAAATGTTTCTTTAATTGTTCGCTGACTTACCCAACGCATTAAGTTAATCATAGCACCTGCTTTGTCGTTTGTTCCACTTGCACGTGCGCCACCAAATGGCTGTTGGCCTACAACTGCTCCTGTTGGTTTATCATTGATATAAAAGTTTCCAGCTGCATTTCTTAATTTAACTGTTGCTATATCTATAGCATACCTGTCTTGTGATAAAATTGCGCCTGTTAATGCATAAATACTAGTGGTGTCAACTATTTCTAATGTCTCTTCAAATTGATCAGCCTCATAAACATAAATTGTTAAAACTGGCCCAAATAATTCTTCGCACATAGTCTTGTATTTTGGATTAGATGTAACTATAACTGTAGGTGAAATAAACCAACCTTTGCTTTTATCATATGTGCCGCCTGCAATAATATCACAACTTGAATCAGCTTTGGCTTCATCAATGTATTTTGCTAATTTATCAAATGACTTTTCATCTATCACTGCATTTACAAAATTTCTAAAATCTTCAACTGGTCCAACTTGAAAAGTGGCCATTTCTTTCAGCATTTTTTCTTTTACCTCCGACCACAAGTTATTTGGAATATAGGCACGACTGGCGGCAGAACATTTTTGTCCTTGGTATTCAAATGAACCACGAACCAATGCCGTTACCACAGCATTTATATTGGCCGAATGATGGACAACAATAAAATCTTTCCCACCGGTTTCTCCTACTATTCTTGGATATGTTTTATATTTATGAATATTATTTCCAATAGTATTCCAAATACTTTGAAAAACACCCGTGCTACCTGTAAAATGAATACCCGCAAAATCAGGATGATTGAAAACCACTTCAGCAGCCACAGGACCGCTTGGATATATTAAATTTATTACACCATCTGGCACACCTGCTAATTTAAAAACTTCCATTAAAACATTTGCAGAGTAAACTTGTGTGTTTGCTGGTTTCCAAACTATAACATTACCCATCATGGCTGCACTTGTTGGTAAATTGCCAGCTATAGCAGTGAAATTAAAAGGTGTCAATGCATAAATAAATCCTTCTAAAGGACGGTATTCAATTCTATTCCACATTCCTTTTCCAGATTGTGGTTGCTCGTTATATATTTGACTCATAAAATTTACGTTGAAACGTAAAAAATCTATGAATTCACAAGATGCATCAATTTCGGCCTGATAAGCATTTTTACTTTGGGCTAACATGGTAGCAGCATTTAATTTTGCACGGTAAGGACCTGCAATTAAATCTGCTGCTTTTAAAAATATAGCCGCACGTTGTTCCCATGTTAATGCTTCCCATTTAGGTTTAGCTGCCAAAGCAGCATTTATTGCAGCTGTTACATGGCTTTCATCACTTGCATGAAACTGACCTAACAAATGTTGGTGATCGTGTGGAGGACGCATATCAATCATGTTTCCACTTCTAACTTCATTGGCACCTATATACATAGGTACATCTATCTTTTTAGAGCGAGCTTCAACCAAAGCATCTTTTAAATCTTTACGTTCTTTACTTCCTGGAGCATAATTTAAAACTGGTTCATTAACTGGAGTTGGAACTTTAAAAAATCCGTTCATATTTTTTTGAAAATTATTTATTGTTAGCGGTATTATGAATAAACATAATTAATTAAAAACTTATGCAAGTTTAGATTTATTTTTCTGAAAATTAGTTATGATAGTAGTTAATTTATAAATACTAAATTTTGAATATTGAATTTTATAATTCATCCTTAATTAACTTTCATTGATTTCAAATGCTATAAGTTTATAAAAAATAAAATTTTTTTTAGTCTAAAAAAATAAAAAAAACCTCAACTAATGCTAATTGAGGTTTTGAATATGTTGTAAAATTAAAAAATTAAACGCCTACATCGTGCAAAGCACTTTCATAAATGAATGGGTGACGAGTTGGATATAAATTAGCTTTGGTTAGTGCTTTCATTACTACTGTAAGGAACAAACCAACAAAGAACAATAATAATCCTATTTCAATAAAGCCATAACCTTGGTTAGGAATTTCAATTGATCCAGTTGGATTATGTTCTGTAATAGCAGTAGGCAAATCCATAGCACCCGGCATTACCATTAAAAAACAATCGTTCCAATGTCCTATTAATAAAGCTGCACCAACAATATATCCAACTTTTCTATTTCTTTTAGCATCTCTCATCATAAATATAAAGAAAGGAACTACAAAGTTAAGCACTATGTTAATATAGAAACTGAATTGGTATGAACCAAACATTCTTTCGCGGTAATACACTACTTCTTCAGGAATATTTGCATACCAAATTAATAAAAACTGTGCAACCCACATGTAAGTCCAGAATACAGAGAAGGCAAACATAAATTTACCTAAATCATGTTGGTGTTCATCGGTTACAATACCTAAGTAACCTTTACCTCTTAAATACCAAACCAGTAAATATGTTACAGTTAAAGCACTTACCCAACCCGTAGCAAAGTTATAAATGGTAAAAATAGTAGAATACCAATGTGCATCAATACTCATCATTAAATCCCAAGCTAACATGCTAAAAGTAAAACCAAATACTACTAAGAATACAGTTGATATTTTAAAGTTCTTGTCAAAATTTTCAATACCACCCACTAAATCTTCATTGCGAGAATTGTTTCTGATTTTAGTAGCACAAAAAATCCAAAATGCAGTAAATAATATTAACCTCACCAAATAAAATGGTTGTGACAAATACCAAGTTTTTTTAGCTAATAAAGGATCTGCTTCCATTACACCAGGGTGTGCCCAATGATAGATTCCACCATGTAACACATAAAAGTTTACCAATATGATAGTTACTAATATACCAGCACCAATGATCATATAAGTACTCATTGCCTCAGGAATTCTTCTAATAGCAACATACCATGATGCATTACTTAATTGACTAATAACAACAAATATAATTGCACAAGTAGCAATGATAAAGGTAAAATAACTATCTATTAATAAATTAGCCCATAAACGTTTGGTAACAAGCTGGTGCAAATCCTCAGCACTTAAATCCATTCCTTCAATCAATGGTTTATAAGTAAAATAACCCAAAATTGTTAAAAGTAAACCTACAATCATTAAACCGTACGACCACTTTTTATTGCCTTCAGTTACTGTATATTTTTCTTCTTTAATTTCTATATGTGTATCGTGTGACATAATTTTTTTTCAAATAATTAATTCAACTTATTTTTTAACTGTAGTATCAGCAACCGCTAAAACAGCAGTTGAAGTTTTAAAAGTATTGATATAATGGATTACTTGCCAAATTTGACTTGGACTTAACACAGTACCATAAGCACCCATTAAATTTCTTCCGTATTTAATGGAGTAAAATGCTTTACCATCATTAATTGTTGGCAATCTTTCAGCATATGCAGGTACTTTTGGATATTTTCCATCCGCTACAATTGTTCCATTACCTTGTCCATCTTCGCCATGGCAAGGAGTACAATTAATGTTAAACAATCTTTTACCCTCAGCCAAATTATATAATGAAGCAGGTGCAGGATTTGTTAAAGATGAAGCCGCTTCATATCCCTCAGCGGTTTTTGCTAAATTATAAGTTGCAAAATCCAATTGACCACGTGCAATAGTATGTTCTGCAGGTAAACGCATGTTCATACCATTCGCATTAATCGCATTCGGTTTATCTACTTCCTGTGTTAATGGTTCATATGCAAATGAATGATACATATTTGGTGCATATTCCATTCCAGGATTATCGCCTCCAGCTGAACAAGAAGCAAATATTGCTATGCTTGAACTTACTAAAATTGCTATGCTTATTTTATTTAATTTCATAGTATTAATCTTCAAACTCCTTTTCTCTTATTTCTATTGCGCCTTTACTTTTCAATAATTCACTTAATTCAGCAATATTTGTTTTATTTGGAATAACATCAACGGCAACAACAAATAAATCGTCAGTTACTCTTATGTCAATAATATCTGCATTTTTACCCCAAACCATTCTGTTTACGTAAAAAAAACAAGCTACCATTCCAAAAGCTGTACATAATATTGATAATTCAAATGTGATTGGAATATAAGTTGGAATATGTAAAAACGGTTTTCCACCTACATTAATTTGCCAGTCAAAAAATGACACGTACGACTGTAATGTTAAAGCCAAGGTAATACCTGTCATAGCAAAAATGAATGCAGCAACAGTTAATCTTGATCTTTTAATTCCCATTACTCTGTCAATACCATGTATTGCAAATGGTGAATATACATCTCTTACTCTATAACCATCATGAATTAACTTTTTAGTTGCATCATAAATGTGGTCAGGATCTTCATAAATTCCTAAAATTACTTTATTAGTGTCCATGAACTGAATCTCCTTTCGTTTCGTGAGCGTTATTTGACATTTTGTGATTGTTATTTAATAATTCGGTGTAATGTTTTTCTAATTCTAAAGCATGTTTTGTTTTTACAATACTTTTCAATTCAGCCATGTTGATAGCTGGTAAGAATTTCATGAATAAGAAAAAGAAGAAAAAGAATAATCCAAATGAACCTAATAATATTCCAAATTCAATAATAGTAGGTGTGTACATTGTCCAGCTTGATGGTAAAAAATCTCTATGTAATGAGGTTACAATAATTACAAAACGCTCGAACCACATACCTATATTTACGATGATTGACATGATGAAAATAAACCATGGTGTTGTTCTTGCCCATCTTGACCAAAAAACTTGTGGTGCTAATAAATTACAACCCATCATGATCCAATAACTCCACCAATAAGGTCCAGTTGCACGGTTTATAAATGCATATTGTTCGTATTCTACTCCTGAATATGCTGCCACAAAGAATTCAGTAATATAGGCTAAACCAACTAAAGTTCCTGTTAACATTACTACTCTACACATAGCATCTAAATGTTCAGTAGTAATATAATCTTTGTAATTTAAAACTTCACGGGCTACGATTAATAAAGTTAATACCATTCCAAATCCAGAGAAAATTGCACCGGCAACAAAATATGGAGGGAAAATAGTAGTATGCCATCCTGGTACCAATGAGGTAGCAAAATCCATAGATACAATTGAATGCACTGATAATACTAATGGAGTAGAAATAGCAGCTAATATTAAACTAATTACTTCGTAACGATGCCAAACTCTCGTAGAACCATTCCAACCCATGGCAAAAAAGCCATACCAAAATTTACGTGCTTTGGTAACAGCTCTATCACGAACTGTAGCAATATCAGGTATTAAACCAACATACCAAAATACCAATGAAACCGAGAAATAAGTTGAAATAGCAAAAACATCCCAAACCAATGGAGAGTTAAAATTAACCCATAAACTACCAAAAGCATTTGGCAATGGAATAGGCCAATAAGCTACCCACGGACGACCCATGTGAGAAACAATAAACGATGCAGCACAAATTACAGCAAAAATTGTCATTGCTTCTGCAGAACGATTAATTGACATACGCCATTTTTGGCGGAATAATAATAATACTGCTGAAATTAATGTGCCGGCATGACCAATACCTACCCAAAATACAAAGTTGGTAATATCAAAAGCCCAACCTACAGTTTTATTTAAACCCCAAGCTCCTATACCAACTAACATGGTGTAGGTAGTTGAAAATAGCCAAAGTGCTAATACTATTGATGATAAACCAAACCCAATCCACCATGCTTTTGATGGCTTGTTTTCAATAGGGCGAGTGATTTCCTTTGTGATATCACTGTAGGTTTTACCACCCGTTATGAGCATATCTCTTATTGGTGATTCGTATGACATGTAATTATATTATTTTAAATTTTTAAATTGATTGATTATTTAATATTTATTTCTTATGAATGAGCGTGAGCATCGTTTGAATGAGCTTCGTGCTTTACTGGTGCTTTTTGTTCACCTGCAATCGACTCGTCTACATTTCTTATTTTAGTCATATAACCTACCGATGGTTGAACATTATACTCTTCTAATAAAACATATTTACGTTCATTTTTAAATAGTTTAGAAATTTCGCTAGTTGCATCGTTCATGTCACCAAATATTAATGCATCGGCAGGACAAGATTGTTGACAAGCAGTTTTTACATCACCATCTACCATTTTACGGTTTTCAATTTTAGCTTTTAACTTGCTAGCTTGAATACGTTGAACGCAGAATGAACATTTTTCCATTACACCACGTGAGCGAACAGTAACGTCAGGATTGATAACCATTCTTCCCAAATCATTGTTAAAATGGAAATCAAAATCATCATTCTCTCTATATTTGAACCAATTGAATCTACGTACTTTATAAGGACAGTTGTTAGCACAATATCTTGTACCTACACAACGGTTATAAGCCATTTGATTTAAACCTTCTGAACTATGAACAGTAGCTAATACAGGACAAACAGTTTCGCAAGGTGCATGTCCACAATGTTGACACATCATAGGTTGGTGCATGACAGTAACATGTTCAAAATCTATATTATTTTCTTTGTTATCGAATTCTTTTTCTTTTGTAGATGGTTTTCCAGTTGCTACATTTTTAAAACTATAGTACCTGTCAATTCTAATCCAATGCATTTCTCTGCTGTTTAAAATTTCTTTTCTACCAACAACAGGAACATTATTTTCAGCTGAACAACTAACTACGCAAGAACCACAACCAGTACAAGCATTCATATCAATTGCCATTCCCCATTTGTGTCCTTTGCTATCATGCTCTTCCCATAATGAAATAATATGAGCATGCTCGTTGTTACCAGCACTAGGATTTTTAATATACTCGTTTAAAGAAGCTTCACGTAATAAATTACGTCCTTCAATAGTTTGATGCGTTTGAGTTAATGGTAATTCATAACCATCATCTGTTTTAGTTAATGTAATACCATTTGAAGCATTATAACTAAAAGTATTGTTTTCAAAACTTACTAAACCAAAAGCATTTTTACCTAAACCTTTTCCAAAGTTTGAAGCTACTTTGCCTTTTAATTTACCATAACCCATTGCCAAACCAATAGTTGAATTGGCTTGTCCTGGTTGAATCAAAA
>CANGPW010000014.1 GCA_947456185.1 Bacteroidota bacterium
ATTCCATAATTAGGTTTTAAATTAGTAAATAACATGGAACTTTGATTGGCCACATTACCAAATCCACCAAAAATAGTAATTGAAATAGGACCCCAAACTTTTTTTCGTAATTCTGCCTGAAAAGCCATCGCATGATTGTCTCTAAACCTACCATTATAATACCCGCGCATGTATGATTCACTGCCAATGGTAGCCAATTGTTTAAATGGAATATTTCCATTGTTTAAGTTAGCAAAGCCTTGTAATGCCAATACATTTTCATTCCAAAGTTTAAAGTATTTTCGGGCATCAATGCTTAAGTTGTTAAAGTTAAATTCACTACCAAAAACAGCATGATTAAATAGGGTTGTAATATCAATAAAATGTCCTTTGGTGGGATAATAAATTTGGTTTCTGTTATCAAAGCTAACTACCAAACCTAGGCCTGAAGTAAAGCTACCATTTTTACCAATAACTTCCTTTTTTTCGAACAAAGAATCTCCTTTAAAATTGAATCCATTGGTTAAATTTTGTTCCGATTGCAACCCCAAATAGAGGCCTTTAACTACTTGTTTTGTACAACGCAATTGCAACCTATTTTGCGAAAAATCGTATAAGGCTTTATTTTCGTTTGGGGTTTCATTTCCTATTCCCCAGTAATATTCATTGAACTTTTTAAAAGTATAACTTGCTTTGATATTATACTTGTTGTTTTTGGTAAATATATCAATATAAGGCCTAATGCTGTATTGGTTCAGTTCAGTGGTTTGCGCATTTAATCTGACTAAAGAAGGTCGTGTATTTGAATCGTTTATATTTCGATATAAATACACCAAACTAAGTCCAATTTGCCAGCCAGTTTCTGGTGAAACACCCCAAATAGGAACAGCAAAAAATGAATTCTTTTTGGGTTTGGCCGAATCGCCTTCCATTTTATCATACATTTTACCTACTGTTTTTTCTAACTTCGATTGCCCAAAAGCCAAAGAAGAAATTGCAATAAATGAAATTATAAATAAGAGATTTTTTAATGTCATTGTTTGGTGCAAGTTTAAACAATTTTTGATATTGTTTGCAAAGCATTCAGCAGCACTAAATTTCTGATTTATTTTACTAATTGGATGAATATTTGTTAAAAGTAAAATAAAAAAATTGCTTTTAATCAATGAAAATATTAGTTGTTTCCATGAATAGCTTTTTAAAAAATTAAACGCTTATCATTCCTTAAAACTTTCATTTAGTTATTTAAAGCATTTAGGCTTAATTTGCACCGTTTTGAATTTGTATAAATACTTAAAAAGCAGTTGGTTTTATTCCATTGCTTTGCAAAATCAATACAATAACTTACAATAAATCTGATTAATGATCAACTTTGACGAACTAAATATTACCGAACCTTTGCTGAAAGCACTGAACGATTTAGAATATATTCATCCCACTCCTATTCAAGAAAAAGCGTTCCCAGTTATTATGTCAGGATTGGATGTAATTGGTGTGGCGCAAACTGGAACAGGAAAAACTTTTGCTTATTTATTGCCTATTATTAGGCAATTAAACTTTATACACGACAAGCATCCACGAGTAATTATATTAGTTCCCACACGTGAATTAGTGGTTCAGGTGGTTCAAGAAATTGAAAAACTAACCAAGTATATCAATTTACGATTTGGTGGAATTTATGGTGGCTCTAATATCAATCCTCAAAAGCAAATGGTTTTTGATGGTTTGGATATTTTAGTTGCTACTCCAGGCCGTTTAATTGACTTGGCGGCCATAGGACATTTAAAATTAAAGTTAGTTCAGCAATTGGTAATTGATGAAGTAGATGAAATGCTTGACCAAGGTTTTAGAGCGCAGCTTACCACTATTTTAGATTTATTGCCCAAACACCAAAATATTTTATTTTCGGCTACCATGACCGAAGAAGTGGAGAAACTAATTGGTACATTTTTTACCAATCCTAAAAAAATAGAAATTGCAGCACATGGAACTCCATTGTTACAAATTGGCCAATCGGCTTATTCGGTTCCAAATTATAACACCAAACTGAATTTATTAGAACATTTGTTAAATACCGATGAGTCGATTAATAAAGTATTGGTTTTTGTGTCAACCATTAAGTATGCCGACCGTTTATTTGAGCAAATGGTTACCAAGTTTGTAGATGATGTTTTGGTGATTCATTCTGCAAAATCGCAAAACATTAGGTTTGCCAATTTAAAGAAATTTCAAGAAGGAAAAGTTCGAATATTAATTGCTACTGATATTGCAGCTCGTGGACTTGACATAGCCGATGTAAGTCATGTTATTAATTTTGATACTCCAAATTCGCCCGGTGATTATTTGCACAGGATTGGTAGAACAGGTAGAGCAGGTAAAAATGGTTTGGCCGTTACTTTTGTTAATGAGGTAGAAGAAGAATACCAATTTTACATAGAGAACTTAATGAAAATGCCAATTCCAATGGTAGAAATGCCCAAGGAAGTGGTGATATCAACAGTTTTTGCAGCTGAAGAAAAAGCAGAAGTAGGTTCAAAAAACTATTTAAAAATTAAGAAAAACAAAAAAGCTAAACCTTCATTCCACGAAAAGAAAGCGAAGAATACCAAAGAAAATTTAGGCGGACCAAGAAAAAGAAATCCCAATAAAACTAAACCTAGAAATAGGGCTGTAGAAAGAAATAGGGCTTTGAAAAGAAAGAATAAGTAAAGTATGAATTATAAAGTATGAATTATAAAGTATGAATGGATAAATTCGAAATGATTCAATCTTTTAATTTTGTAATCTTTCAATCTTCTACATTGTTCCTAAAATTTCTTCTAACACATCTCGGTTATTACTTAAACGAGGTACTTTGTGTTGACCCCCCAATTTTTGTTTTTGTTTCAACCAATTGCTAAAAGTTCCTTTTGGCAAAGCATGAATTTTGGGTAATTGCATGGCCATGTCTTTATAGCGTTTGGCTTCGTAATCGCTGTTATTTTCTTTTAAATAATTATCTAAATAAATGGTAAATTCTGTTAAGTTTTCAGGCAATTGATCAAACTCTATTAACCATTCATGTCCCCCTTTTTGTGTTTCAGAAATATAAATTGGCGCAGCAGTATAATCAACTATATGCGCATTTAAATTTTTACACGCTTTGGTAATGGCATTGTCTGCATTTTCAATCATTAACTCTTCGCCAAAAGCATTGATAAAATGTTTGGTTCTGCCTGTTATTTTAAATCGATAAGGTTTTATAGAAGTAAACTTAATGGTATCGCCAACGATGTATCGCCAAAGACCAGCATTTGTGCTTATTACTATGGCATAGTTTTCGTTTAATTGTACTTCTGCAATCGACAATGTATTTGGATTTTCTTTTCCATATTCTGTCATTGGCATGAACTCGTAAAACACGCCATAGTCAAGCATGAGAAGCATGTCGTCACGGTTCAAATCATCTTGAATTCCAAAGAATCCTTCCGATGCATTATAAGTTTCTAAATAATTTACCTGACTTGATTTAATTAACTGTTTAAATCGTTCTTTATAGGGTATAAAACTAACCCCACCATGAATATAAAGTTCCATGTTTGGCCAAATATCGGTTAAACAGTTTTTACCCGAAATTTGATAAAGCTTTTCTATTAAAACAATCGTCCAAGTAGGCACTCCCGAAATATTAGTTACATCTTCACTTAATGTAGCTTGGGCCATTTTTTCTACTTTTTCATCCCAATTACTCATGAGTGCAATGGCCAATTCTGGTGTTCGTAAATAGTGCGCCCAAAAAGGCATATTCTGCATCATTACAGCCGATAAATCGCCATAAAAACTTTCCTCATTTAGCTTATTTACATTGTTACTACCGCCTACTACCAAACCTTTACCGTCAAATAAATTGCTTTCTGGTTTCTGAAGTAAATAAAACAATATGGCATCTTTTCCGCCTTGAAAATGGCATTCATCAAGGCTTTCGTAGGTAATGGGAATAAATTTACTTTTATCGCTTGTAGTTCCCGATGATTTGGCAAACCACCTGGTATCGCTTGGCCAAATTACATTTTGTTTGCCTTGCAATACTTGATCAATATATGGTTTAAAACCATCGTAATTAGTAATTGGAACTTGTTTTTTAAACTCTTCAAAATTTCTGATTCCACTAAATTTATTGGCTGAGCCAAAAGAAGTTAATTCGGCAATATTTAATAATTTAGTTAGCTGTTCTTCCTGCACTGCATGCGGGTTAAGCATCATTCTATCAATAAAAGGAACGCGCTTTTTTAGGTACCAACTTACTAAAGAATTAACAATGGGCATGTAGCAATTTTACTTAAAAAAAACCAAAAACAGCGAAAAAAATATTTACATCTTTTTTGAAGTTTGATGTTTTTTCTTTTAAAAAGAATTTTGAACCACATAGGCACATAGATAACATAGCTTATAAACTGTTTAATTTATTTAATCAACTATCCTTGGAGTTAGCGAAGCACTCTAGGGATTTTAAATAAAAGGTAATATCTCCAACACGGACTAT
This sequence comes from Bacteroidota bacterium, assembly GCA_947456185.1. GTDB lineage: Bacteria > Bacteroidota > Bacteroidia > UKL13-3 > UKL13-3 > JAAFJM01. The sequence continues at coordinate 4,502 of CANGPW010000014.1, forward strand.
CAAAACGAGTCTCGAGACTCTTATCTCATTTTAAATGTGTATTCGCCTAGCAATGGCTCGGCTTCAGACTACGCATAGTGGGGATAAGGAAAGAAGGAAGTTTGGCTAAAGCCCACTAATTTTAGAACTATTTTTTACCCTTGGCTAAAGCCAAAGGGCAATTGATAGGTTATATTGTGCCCTCAGCTTTAGCTGGGGGTTTATGAAATTGTTGTATTTACCAGGCTTTAGCCAAATTCTTATCACCAATATAGAGGTAATTAATAATTTTTTTACCCAAAATGAAAGAAATTTTTTATTAAATAAATTGGTAAAGGAAATACACAAAAAAAGCTGCCTTTTATAGACAGCTTTTTGAATTGATGTTTTAAAATATTAAGCTAACAAAACTGCTTTGGTTGCTTCTAATATTGCTGTTGCTTTTTCGTTGGTGCTCGATTCGCTGTAAACGCGCAATACAGGCTCAGTTCCGCTTGCGCGAACCATTACCCATTCGCCATTTCCAAGTAAAAATTTATAGCCATCTAAGTCTTCTGTTTTTTCTATTTTATAGCTACCAAATTGGGCGTATTTTCCTGCTTTGCACTTGGCCAAAACACGTTGTTTAATTTCTTCTGTAATGTGCAAATCAATTCTACCCATTGCAAAGCTACCCACTACATCATATACTTCTTGAATTAATTCGTCTAAACTCTTTCCGGTTTTAGCCATAAATTCCCAAATGGTAAGTCCAATCCAAATGCCATCACGCTCTGGAATAAAACCTTTGATAGCTATTCCGCCACTTTCCTCGCCACCAACTAATACGTTTTCGGTAACCATTTTTTCACAAATGTATTTGAATCCAATTTTGGTAATTTCTATTGGTAAACCGTATGCTTTAGCTAATTCAGTAATTTTAGAAGTGGCACTAAAAGTAGTAATTACTTTACCATTCATTCCTTTGTATTTGTGTAAGTAATGAACCAATAAAAGTATAATGTGATGTGAATCCACAAACTCACCTTTTTTGTTGTACAAGCCTATTCTGTCTGCATCGCCATCGGTTACTAATCCACAATCTATTTCTTCACTGATGCGAATTAATTCACTAAACTCTGTTAAGTTCTTATGGATAGGTTCTGGCGCTTGTCCGTCAAATCCTGGATTATAATCGCAATGTAATAAAGTAATTTCTGGAAATAACCTGCGCATTACATTTTGCCCAGCACCATACATGGCATCGTAAGCAAATTCCATTTTACTTTCTTTGATGGTTTTTAAATCAAACTTACTTTCCACTTCATCTACATACATGGTTTCTAAATCAATGTATGAAATCATGCCTTCGCTTATTAAAGTTTCCATACTTTTTAAAGGTGTATCAAAAGTATTTGGAATGGCATTTTCAACTGCTTCAATTACCGCAGGACTGCTTGGTCCGCCATAATGTGCTTTTAGTTTAAATCCGTTATAAGCAGGAGGATTATGGCTAGCAGTAATGATTATACCCAATGCAGCACCTTGTTTTACTGCACCCAAACTTATCATTGGAGTGCTTACAAATCCTTTGGCCATGATCACTTTTATGCCATTGGCACATAAAACTTTTGCAGTAGTTTCTGCAAATAGTTCACCTGCAAAACGGCAATCGTGACCCAAAACTACATTTAAATTATTGGCAAAATTTGCTTTTACAAAATCTGCTGTTCCCTGCGCCACACGTTTTACATTATCTACTGTAAATTCATCAGCTATAATTCCGCGCCAACCATCAGTTCCAAATTTTATTACGTACATAGTTTTGTTCAATTATTTTTAAGCTGCAAAAATGCAAAAAAAACACGAAGGCATACTATACAAGTTCAATTATTTTTAGAAAAATGTCTAGTTTTATAAAAAATATTTTTCTTAAAACTAATTCCTTTCACTTATGTTTGGTTTTTTATAAATGGAATTAGAATACGTAATTTTAGTAGATGAAAATGACCAAGAAATTGGTACAATGGAAAAACAAGAAGCCCATGAAAAAGGTCTATTACACCGTGCTTTTTCAGTTTTTGTTTTCAATGAAAATAAGGAATTATTGTTACAACAACGTGCTTTAACCAAATACCATAGCGCTGGCCTATGGACAAATACATGTTGTAGTCATCCAAGAGTTGGCGAAACCATTGAAAATGCTGCTCACCGCAGGTTAATGGAAGAAATGGGTTTTGATTGTGAGTTAAGCACTAAAACAAGTTTTATTTACAAAGCTGCATTTGAAAATGGTTTAACCGAGCATGAACTTGACCATATTTTAGTTGGAAATTTTAACGGTGAAATAAACTTTAATCCAACTGAAGTAAAAAACTTTAAATGGATAGCTTTAGAAGAACTTCAAGTTGATTTACTCCAAAACAATCAAAATTATACTGCTTGGTTCAAAATTATTTTCGATAATTTTCAGAAAAGTTTACTCTAATACCCTTTCAGTTTTTTCTCAATACCCTCATAATTAGATCATAATATTTATAATCATTTTATGCTCATGTATTTTACTTATTTATATCATTGTTTAGATTGATTCTAAACAATATTGTTGCAGAACAATAAATAATAGCATCATGAGCAGAAAAAATACCCTGCTAATATTAATTAATACCTTTTGCATACTTAGCTTAAAATCACAAAATGCAGATACCACAAAGTCACTTTTATTAAATGATTTGATTATTAGAGATCAAAAAAATATTGGTGGCATTGAGCGTATGCCTGAGATAAAAGACAACGTAATATTTGCTGGAAAAAAATCAGAAGTAATTTTATTTGATAAAATAGCAGCAGACTTAAGTATCAATAATCCCCGACAAGTATTTAGTAAAGTGCCAGGTTTAAATATTTGGGAAAATGATGGCTCAGGAATTCAAACCAATATTTCTACAAGGGGTTTAAGTGCCAATAGATCATGGGAATTTAATGTAAGGCAAAATGGATATGACATTGCATCAGAAGCATTTGGTTATCCAGAATCATATTATACTCCCCCAACTGAAGCATTATCGAAAATTGAAATTGTAAGAGGAGCAGCATCGTTACTATACGGAACGCAATTTGGTGGAATATTAAACTATCAAATTAAAAAAGGACATTCCACTAAAAAATTAAATGTAGAAGAACAAGTAACTTTTGGAAATTACGGGCTAGCCAATTTTTATTCGGCAATGGGCGGAACCATTAAAAAACTAAATTACTATGTGTTTTTACACGACAGACATGCAAATGGTTGGAGGCAAAATAGTAGTTACAATACAAGAACTATGTATGTTTCGGCTAACTATCAATTTACTAAAAAATTAAATGTAGCTTTTGAATACACTAATATGGATTATGCAAGCCAGCAACCAGGAGGTTTGACAGATGCACAATTTAATACCAATGCCCAACAATCGAATAGGGCAAGGAACTGGATTGGTACACCTTGGAATGTGGCTGCCTTAACAATTAAGTATGACATATCGGAGAAGGTTAATTTAACTGTTAAAACTTTTGGAAATAGGAGTGAAAGAAACAGTGTAGGGAATTTAAATTCAATCAATATAGTCGACTCAATTAATCCTTTAACCATGGCATATAATTTACGCAGAGTGGATAGGGATTTTTACCAGAACATAGGAACAGAAGCGCGTTTTTCGTATAAATATAAATTATTAAAACAAAACCATACTTTAGCTGCTGGCCTCAGGGCTTACGTGGGAAATACAAAAAGAAAACAAAAAGGAATTGGTAATTCAGGATCAGATTTTGATTTTACGCTAAGCAATAATCAATATGTTACTGATTTAAAATTTAGCACGGTTAACTATGCAGTTTTTGCCGAAAATATTTTTCAAATTACTAGTAAATTTAAAATAATTCCAGGTATTCGTTTTGAAAATATATACAATAAAATGGAAGGAACAATTAATAGTAATATTAGTAATATTTTACCACAAACTAGCAATAGAAATATACTATTAGCAGGAATTGGTTCGGAGTACTCAATTAGTAATAAAACCAATATTTATACAAATTTTTCACAAGCATTTCGTCCTGTAACTTTTTCTGAATTTACTCCTTCCAATGCCATAGAAATAATTGATCCGAATTTAAAAGATGCTAAAGGATTTAATGCGGATGCAGGATACAGGGGAACGGTTAAAAACTTTCTGAATTTTGATATCGGATTGTTTTATTTAAACTACGATAATAGAATAGGAACCATTATACAAAATGGAGTAAATTTTAAAACCAATATAGGACAATCTGTAAGCAAAGGAATTGAATCATTTATAGAAATAAATCCAATCAAAATATTTACAGATAATTCCAAATTAGGAAGTGTAAGTTTGTTTACTTCAAATTCATTTATAGATGCTAAATATGTAAGCTCGAAAGAAACAGATCCAACAAAAAGTTACAATGGCAAACAAGTAGAAAATGCCCCAAGATTTATAAATAGAATGGGTTTAACTTACACATTAAAAACATTTTCTACTACTTTTCAATACAGTAGTACCAGCGAAATTTATACCGATGCTCTAAATACTGAACTACCTGACCCTAAGTATCAAGTTGGCAAAATAGCTGGCTACAAAGTAATGGATTTATCGTGTGTTTATGTTTTTATGGAACATTGTAACATAAAAGTTGGGGTAAATAATTTAACCGATGAAGTATATGCTACAAGAAGATCAGGAGGTTATCCAGGTCCGGGCTTATTACCTGGAAATGGCAGAACATTTTATTTTAGTTTTGGTGTAAACTTTTAATTTTTTAATTCAAAGGTTTTCCGCTGTAAAAGTCCAATACTTTTTTTCTAAAAACCAATTCATATTTAGCTTGTAAATAATCGGTTTGAGATTTGATATAACTGTTTTTTGAAGCCAAATAATCGGTTAAACTTAAACCACCTAATTCGTATTGTTTTTCGCTAATATCTAATGCTTCATTATTAGCTTCTACCGATTGTAAAGCAGCAGCATGGCGTAATTGGGCATTTTTAAAATTTAAATAAGAAGAGTTGATGCTTTTAAACAAATTTTGTTGGGTTTGTTTTTCGCTTAATTTAGCAATTTCCATTTGAATGGTGCTTTTTTGAATAGAACTATTTACACTCCAACCGTTAAATACTGGAACGCTTAAAGTAAAGCCCAAACTTGTTCCGAAATTTTTATTGAATTGATCGTTAAATGATACTGTTTCGTTAGTTGGGTAAATAGTTCTATAAGTATTTACAATTTGATTAGTACCTTCAACTAAACCAATTGGTATAGCTAAGCTAGTTGGAGCACCTGTTCCTTGAGTGTTCAAAGTGGTATAAAATGAACTCAAACTTCCGTTCAAAGTAATTCTTGGACTTCTTGCACCTATGGCCACGTATCTTTGTAAATCGGCACTGCGTTGGCGCTGTTTGGCGGCCAATACCTCAGGACTTTGTTTTTCAAAATCAGTATAAATAGCCAATGGCGATCTGTTTTCATCTTCTACCAAAACTTTATTTACCTCTAATTTTACCAGTTTATTAGCAGTATCTGGCATTAAATCTATCATTTGCCAAAGGTCTAAATAGGCACTATATAATAAATTTTGTTGGGTAATAAAGTTTAACTCCTCAGTGGCTATTTGTGCTTTTAACTGTAATAATTTACTTTTATTCAATCCCCCTAAATCATATAATTTTTGCTGACGTTCTAACTGAATTTTTGAAATGTTTACTTGGTTTTTTGCAGCTTCTAAAATTTCATTTTGTTGTAAAACTCGCAGGTAATTATTGGCCACATTTAGTTTTAAATTATTTCTACTATTTTCCAAATCGTACTTGCTTGCCACATAATCGCTTTCTTTTAAACGTACATTATTTGTTGTTTGAAACCCATTAAAAATAGGCATGCTCGTAGCCGCTCCAAAGCTATTGGTTCTAAATGCTAAATCTTCTGGTGTATTGGTTCTAGGATTAATGTTAAAACCAGTTTGCCAATTATTTGATGCTTGTCCGTTTAAACTTGGCAATGCCGAAAGTTTACTTTGGAGTAAATCTATTTTAGCATTTTCCGTTTGTAAATTTTGCTGTTTGGTTTGAATATTATTTTGCAAAGCAATATTTATACAATCTTCCAAACTATAAAATTTTTGGGCTAATGCGGAGTTACCATAGCTGAATATTGCAAAGCAAACAGCTAAAAACAAATGGATGTAATTTTTTAACATAAAAGGTTTTAATAAAAAATTTGAAAATAATCTGATTACAACATTATTTTGCGCTTGCAAAATAATGTTTAAATACACAATTCCTCATTTGTTTCATTGGATTTTTCCAAATTATACATGGAAGGTAAAAACTACAAAAAAAGTGGTTTATTTTACTTTCGATGATGGTCCACATCCTGAAATTACTCCTTGGGTATTGGAACAGTTAGCCATTTATCATGCGAAAGCAACTTTTTTTATGGTTGGTGAAAACATAGTAAAACATCCTGAAGTATTTGAACAAGTAAAGCAACAAGGCCATAAAGTAGGCAACCATACTTTTAACCACTTAAAAGGTTGGGAAACGAATAATGACAGCTATTTTAAGAATATGGAACGCTGCCAACAATTAACAGAAACTAATTTATTTCGTCCACCTTATGGACGCATAAAGTACAGTCAAGCAAAGCAAATTTCCAAAACACATCAAATAATTATGTGGAACCGATTGAGCAGAGATTATGATATAAATTTAAACATTGAAGAGTGTTTAAAAGCGATGAAATTATTACCTGCAAATGGGTCTATTTTTGTTTTTCACGACAGTGAAAAAGCATTTAAAAACCTTCAAATAATTTTACCACAATTATTGGAGTATTACCAAAAAGAAGGATATGAATTTTTGAGTATTTAACTTCAGTTGATAAATAAAAACCAATCGTATTATTGAAACATGGAAAATATTTTTTTTACCGATGAGTATTTTATGAAACAAGCCTTAATTGAAGCTCAAAAAGCATTTGATATGGGTGAGGTGCCTGTTGGTTGTGTGGTGGTAAGTAACAATCAAATTATAGGAAAAGGTCATAATTTAACAGAACAATTAAATGATGTAACTGCTCATGCCGAAATGCAAGCTATCACTGCCGCTGCTAATTATTTGGGTGCAAAATACTTGAATGATTGTACTATTTATATTTCATTAGAACCTTGTGTGATGTGTGCTGGCGCAATATTTTGGGCACAGTTTGAAAGGGTCGTTTTTGCCGCAAATGATGAAAAAAGAGGCTTTGAAAATGCAATGGTAAAACTTCATCCAAAAACAAAAATACATTCAGGAATTTTGGCAAATGAAGCCGCTGAATTAATGAAATTATTTTTTAAAAATTTACGATAAAAATTTCAAAACAGTTTGTAATTTATATTCAGTTTCTGTCCATTCACTTTCTGCATTTGATTGTATTGTAATTCCACAGCCAGCATAAGCATTTACATGGTTTTTAAAAATTTCCATGCAGCGAATATTTACATAAAGTTGCGTTAAATTATTTGATTTTACACCTACAAATCCAGCATAAAACTTACGGTCTAAATTTTCTTTATTAGCTATAAAATCAATCGCATTTTTAGACGGCAATCCAGCCACTGCTGGAGTGGGGTTCAACTCATTTAAAAACGAGTCTGAAATACCATTATTGTTTACTATTTTATAATAGCTCGAAAGATGAAAAAGATGTCCTGAAATAATACTTTTTGGACCCTCTTTATTAATTAATTCAAGTTGGTGTTTTTGAATTAAATTTTCAATAAATAGTTCAACTTGATGTTGTTCATCAATTTCTTTTTCGCCCCATGCTATATTATTGTCAAACAGTTTTGTTCCCGCTATTGCAGTAGTTTCTATTTCATTTTTTGATGCTTTTAAAAGTAGTTCTGGGGTGGCAGCAATCCAGGTTCCAGTAATGCTACTCGAAACCGCATATACAAAAGCATTGGGATAGCTTAAACACAAATTCAAAAAATAAGTATTGATGTCAATTTCATCATTTATTTTAAATTCTTTACACCTTGCTAAAACTACTTTACTCATTTGTTCAAATTGCTTCATTTCATGAATGGCAGCATCTACTTTTCGAACAAAATCAGCTTCAGAATCAACCGTGTTTTTATTATTTCTTTGGAATGAAATAACTTCAAATTTATTAATCTCATTTTCTAAAACACAAGCATATGCATTGCTTCCAGCATTAAAAGGAGAAATATAAAAAATATCTTTTTCTGATTCGGAAATTAAATCAATAGGCACAAGTTGGCTATTAATTTTACCTTCTCTTTTCACTATTTCATTAGTTCCGGGAAGCCTATAAAAAACAATAGCTTTGTTCAATTTATTTGATATTATTTGCGTATTTCTACAACACTCATTGTTAAACGACTGATGCAACAAAGCTTATCTTCATCGTCTGTAATTTTAATTTCCCAAACTTGAGTTGTTCTGCCAATATGAAGAGGAATTGCTTTACCATAAACCCAACCTTTATTTGCCGAACGAACATGATTTGCATTAATGTCTAATCCCAATGCAACATACTTAGTTCGGTCTAAGCATAAATTAGCAGCCATGCTTCCTACTGTTTCTGCTAAAGCACAAAAAGCACCTCCATTTACTACCCCAAGTGGTTGAGTCGTTCTATGATCTACAGGCATTTTGGCTAATAAATAATTGGCGTTTAATTCTATAAATTCAATGCCTAACCATTCGCTCATGGTATTTGCATTGCGCAGCTGTATTGCTTCTAAAGTTATTTCGGATGTTAAATTTAACATATGGCGCAATTAAACAAAAACAATTTGAAGTGCCAATATTTATATAAACAAATCTTTATCATAACTATACTTATTTAGTAAAATATTTCAAAAAATGTAAATGGCGTATATATATTCGTAATAATAAAATAAGTAATAAAATGGAATATCCTTATCAAATAAAAAACTTAGATGAGTACAATAAAGCTTATCAAAAAAGCATTGAAAAACCTGAAGAATTTTGGGGGGAAATAGCTGAGAATTTTACTTGGAAAAAAAAGTGGGATAAGGTTTCAAATTGGAATTTTAATGAGCCAAATATAAAATGGTTTGAAGGTGGAAAATTAAACATTACAGAAAACTGTATCGACAGACATTTAGATACAATTGGAGAACAAGCAGCCATTATTTGGGAACCAAACGACCCTGAAGAAAAAACCAGGATTGTAACTTATAATCGCTTACATAAACGTGTATGTCAAGTTGCACAAATGCTTAAAAATTTAGGCGTTAAAAAAGGTGACAGGGTTTGTATTTATATGGGTATGATTCCTGAACTTTCTTATGCAGTTTTGGGTTGTGCTAGAATTGGTGCAATTCATTCCGTTATTTTTGGTGGTTTTTCTGCTCAAAGCATTGCTGATAGGTTAATAGATGCTCAAGCAGCATTTATAATTACGTGCGATGGCGCTTTTAGAGGTAACAAAGACATTCCTTTAAAAAGTGTAATTGATGATTCATTGATTGGAAACAAAACTGTAAAAAAAGTAATTGTATATACCCGAACTCGAACTCCTGTAAGTATGCTAAAAGGCCGAGATGTTTGGTGGGAAGATGAAATGGAACATGCCGAACAACAAGTAGAACAAAATGGTAAAGTTAGTTTCCCCGCTGAAGAAATGGATGCTGAAGATCCCTTATTTATTTTATATACTTCGGGTTCTACTGGCAAACCAAAAGGTGTGGTTCATAGCATTGCGGGATACATGATTTGGACCAATTATACTTTTGTAAATACATTCCAATATCAACCCAAACAAATCCATTTTTGTACTGCGGATATAGGTTGGATTACCGGACATAGTTATATTTTATATGGTCCTTTAAGTGCTGGCGCAACCAGTTTAATGTTTGAAGGAATTCCTACTTGGCCCGATGCTGGAAGGTTTTGGGATATAGTAGAAAAACACAAAGTAGATATTTTATATACCGCTCCTACTGCCATTAGAAGTTTAATGGCTTTTGGATTAGATTTTGTGAAAAATAAAGACTTAAGTTCATTGAAAGTTTTAGGTTCCGTTGGTGAACCAATAAATGAAGAAGCTTGGCAATGGTATTATAAAAATATTGGGAAAGAAAATTGCCCAATCGTTGATACTTGGTGGCAAACTGAAACTGGTGGAATCATGATTACAAGTTTGGCCGGTGTTACTCCTCAAAAACCCGCTCATGCTACATTGCCTATGCCAGGTGTATTGCCTTGCTTGGTTGATGAAAATGGCGTAGAAATTTTAGGAAATTCAGTCAGTGGAAACTTATGTATAAAGCAGCCTTGGCCTGGAATTATTCGAACTACTTATGGCGACCATGAAAGGTGCAAAACAACTTATTTTAGCACTTATGAAAATAGGTATTTTACAGGTGATGGATGCTTGCGCGATGAAGATGGAAACTATAGAATTACCGGCCGCGTAGATGATGTTTTAAATGTAAGTGGGCATAGAATTGGAACTGCTGAAGTTGAAAATGCTATTAACATGCACAGTGGCGTGGTAGAAAGTGCAGTAGTTGGCTATCCGCACGATATAAAAGGACAAGGAATATATGCTTATGTAATTTTTGAAGGACGACATGAAAACGAAAACCTTTCTAAGCAAGATATTATTCAAACTGTTTCACGGATTATTGGTGCCATTGCAAAACCCGATAAAATTCAATTTGTAACGGGTTTACCCAAAACAAGAAGTGGTAAAATAATGAGAAGAATTTTAAGAAAAATTGCAGAAGGAGAAACTGAAAACCTTGGTGATACATCCACCTTATTAGATCCAGGAATTGTGGAGGAAATTAAAAATGGTGCATTGGTATAGCCTCAGTTTAAAACATTAAAAAAGCCAAACTTGAAATAATGAGTTTGGCTTTTTTTAAATATTTATTGATCAATTACATTTCTTCAACTGTAAAACCATCTGCTCCTAAAGCGGCAGTAAGTTGGCTAATCATTAAATCGTTGTTACTAAATTCATCTTTTTTATAATGTGGTTTACCTTCTTTTCCAAAGGTAATTTGTATTGGGTTTTCTGAAGCATCTTCAATTAAATATTGGCTAGTTTCAAAATTAGTAAGTGGCGTTAATCCATTCTTTTTTCCAAACTCATTTGCTTCTCTAATAATTTGGCTGCACAAACTGTATTCAGCTTCTGCCAAAGGTTTTCCTGCACCCAAACGGCTATATATTTCACCTAATTTTTTTTCGGTTACACCATAGCCCCAAGCAGTTTGCTTTATACCCAAACAATGTAAATCTATTTGGTAACTTCCTATGATATAATTGGTTTTTGGAATGTGTTTTACTATTAATATAGTGGCCTTGCCAATTTCTTGCCAATCAGAATTTAAGTAGCAAACTTTTACTACTAAACTTTGTCCTCTATCTTTAATATACTTTTCAGGTTTTATATGTTTTGTCATGGTCTTGTTTTTTATAAATGGTTTTATTTAAAACAAAAACAGCCAAGCTTTTCAGTTGGCTGCTTGATGCTAATTTTTTTATTTATTATTGTTTTGAAGCAATTCTTTTAATTTCTACTTCTTCATAAGCTTCTACATAATCGCCAACTCTCATGTCGTTAAACTTCTCTATTGTTAAACCACAATCAAATCCATAAGCTACTTCTTTTACATCGTCTTTAAAACGTTTAAGTGAAGAAAGTTCACCTGTATGCATTACCACACCATCTCGTATTAAGCGTATTTTAGAATTACGGAATACTTTTCCATCGGTAACCATACATCCTGCAACAGCTCCAACTTTAGTAATTTTAAATACTTCACGAATTTCAATATTACCAGTGATTTTCTCTTCCATTTTAGGAGTGTGCATTCCTTCAATAGCTAATTTTATTTCGTTAATAGCATTGTAAATAATTGAGTACATGTGTACATCAATTGCTTCTGCTTCTGCTAATTTACGTGCTTGTGGAGAAGGACGAACTTGGAATCCTATAATAATTGCATCAGATGCAGAGGCTAACATTACATCGCTTTCCGATATTTGGCCAACTGCTTTATATATTACACTTACTTGAACTTCTTCAGTCGATAATTTAATCAATGAATCACTCAATGCTTCCACCGAGCCATCCACGTCACCTTTAACAATAATTTTTAACTCTTTAAAGTTGCCAATTGCTAACCTACGTCCAATTTCGTCTAAAGTAATATGTTTATTGGTACGTAATCCTTGCTCGCGTTGTAATTGTTTACGTTTATTCGAAATTTCTCTGGCTTCTTGTTCAGTTTTGGTAATAATTAATTTATCACCGGCTTGTGGAGCTCCATCAAAACCTAATACTACTGCAGGAGTTGAGGGACCAGCAAAAAGCATTTTTTTACCACGTTCATCAAACATAGCTTTTACTTTTCCAGAATTTGTTCCGGCTATAATTGGATCTCCAACTCTTAAAGTTCCGTTTTGAACCATTAAAGTAGCTACAATTCCACGTCCTTTATCAAGCGATGCTTCAATGATAGAACCAACTGCTCTACGGTTTGGATTTGCTTTTAAGTCTAAAATTTCAGCTTCTAATAATACTTTGTCAAGTAATAAATCAATGTTTAAACCTTTTTTAGCCGAAATTTCTTGGGTTTGGTATTTACCCCCCCATTCTTCTACTAATATATTCATTTGAGCTAACTGCTCACGAATACGTTCTACGTTAGCTCCATCTTTATCTATTTTATTAAATGCAAAAACAATTGGCACACCAGCAGCTTGCGCATGGCTGATTGCTTCTTTTGTTTGAGGCATTACACTATCATCGGCAGCAATTACAATAATTACTATATCTGTTATTTTTGCACCACGGGCACGCATTGCAGTAAAAGCTTCGTGACCAGGAGTATCTAAAAACGCAATTTTTTTGCCGTTATCAAGAGTTACTTCATAAGCACCAACGTGCTGAGTAATTCCACCTGCTTCACCAGCAATTACGTTTGCCTTACGAATATAATCTAATAAGGAAGTTTTACCATGATCTACGTGACCCATTACAGTTACAATAGGCGCACGAGAAACTAAATCTGCAGGATCATCTTTGTCTTCTTCGACCGCTTCTTGTACTTCCGCACTTACAAAGTCCACTTCAAAACCAAATTCTTCAGCAACAATACTAATAGTTTCAGCATCCAAACGTTGGTTTATTGAAACCATCATTCCTAAACTCATACAAGTAGAAATAATTTGAGTAATGGTAACTTCCATCATTTTAGAAAGCTCATTAGCAGTTACAAATTCTGTAACTTTTAATACTTTGTTTGCATTTTCTAGTTCAATCGCTGCTTCTTCTCTTTCACTTCTGGCATCATCACGTTTTTGTTTGCGTATTTTAGAACGTACTGCGCCAATATTAGGATTTTTACTTCCTGGATTTAAACGTGCTAATGTTGCTTTTAATTTATCTTGTACTTCTTTATCAGTAATTTCTTTCTTTTCACCTGGCTTATAGGCTGGATTACTTCCAAATTTATTACCTCCAGCTGTGTTTTTATTAAAAGGCGGACGACTACCACCACCTGCAGGATTGTTTCCTTGATAGGGTGTGCGTGTTCCGTTTGGATTGTTTCCTTGGTAAGGTGTTCTTGGCGTTCCCACTCCACCAGCGGGATTGTTCCCTTGGTATGGTGTGCGCGGTCCATTTGGATTATTTCCTTGATAAGGTGTACGTGGCCCATTTGAGTTATTTCCTTGATATGGAGTTCTTGGAGTTCCAGCTGCATTATTACCTTGATAAGGTGGTCTTGCTGTTCCATCTGCTGGCTTAACGTATTTGCTTAGTTTATCATTTGTAGTATCACTACCACCAATATAATTATTGCGCTTACGTTTTTTCTTATTGTTTGCATCACTTGATGCAACTGGCTTGCTAGTTGATTTTGGAGAATCTACAGGTAAAACAATTTTACCCATTACTTTTAACCCTATTAGTTTTTCATAATTAGGTTCTGTCATTTGCAGAGCAATAACCTCAATTTCTTCTTTAACTATTGGCTCAGAAGCAGTAATTTTCAATTCTGTAATTTCTGGTTCAGCTATTTTTTTAGCTGTTTTAGCCGTTGCTTTTTTAACTACTTCTAATATTTCAGTTTCTGTTTTAACTTTTTTAGCAGCCGTTTTTTTTGCTACAGGTTTTTCTAATTCTTTCTTTTCTTTAACCCTTTTGTCAGGTCTAGTTTTTGAATTGATAGAATCCAAGTCTATTTTCCCTAAAATTGTTAATTTAGGAGATTCATTATCAGCGTCATTTGAAGTAGATTCAATATTTTTTTCATCTATTTCTTCAACTTTTGATGCTTTTCCTCCTTTAACTTTTTCAGGTTTTGGATCAGTTTTAGTTGTTGCTACAACAACTATTTCTTTTAATACTTCTTTTACAGGAGCTGGAGTAATTACAATTGGCTCAACAGTTTTTTCAATAGGTTTTACTGGTTTTGATTCAATTGGTTTTTCGTATCTGTTTGTTAAACCAGTTTTTACAACTATGTCATCCACATAATCGTCATCGTTTGAAACAACAACATTTTTTGGTTTAACTTGGTCAATAGTAATGTCTTTAGGTTTAACTTTATTATGGTTAAACAGTTTTGACTCTTCTTTGTTCTTTTTGTCGCTTTGAAAATCGCTGAGTAATACGGAATATTGCTCATCTGAAAGCTTAGTAGTAGGCTTAGCCTCAACGCTATATCCTTTTTTGGCCAAATGCTCCACAAGTGTTTGCATTCCTACATTCAGCTCTTTTACTACTGCGTTTAATCGTTTTGGTCCTGTGCTTTCGCTCATTAAAATTGTATCGAATTCTTTATAAATTGTGGGCGAATATCGGTTTTTTAAATGAAATACATTGTATTCTGTAAAAAGTATTTAAAATTTATAGTTTTTTTATCTCCATTTAGGTCTAAATAACTCTTTTTTATTCATTATCATTTTTACAAATATTGCAATTTAAAAACTAAACTCATTGATTTTATTGAGGTGTTCAATGTGTTTAATTAATTTTTAGTGCTTTTTAAAAATCTTTTTTTTATGTAAAAATATGATAAAAGCCAATCAATTATATTTTTTCTAAATTTTTTAAAATAATAGCAATTCCTTTTTCAAGTTCTTCGTTTTTAATAATAAACGGAGGTACTAATCGGATACAATTATCTGCATATAAGAACCAATCTATTATTAAACCATCGGACATACACAATTGACAAAGCTTGAGTGTTTCATCAAAATTTGATAATTGCGCAGCAAGCATCAATCCTTTTCCTCTGATTTCTTTTATTTTAGGGTGTTTCAGTTGCTCTCTTATTAATGCCTCTTTTGCAGGAATCTTAATAATCAAATCCAGTCTTTCTAATTCATTTAAACCAGCCAAAGCACCAGCTGCTATTACTGCATGTCCGCCAAAAGTGGTAATATGTCCTAAAATTGGGTTGTCGGTAAAAACATGCATTAATTTTTTTGAAGTAACAAAAGCGCCAATTGGCATTCCAGCACCTAGTGCTTTTCCAAGCAATAACACATCTGGAATAATTCCCCAATGTTCAAAAGCAAACATTTTTCCTGTTTTTCCAATTCCCGCTTGAATTTCATCAAATATTAAAAGTGCGCAAAATTCATTACATTTTGCTTGTAAAGCAATTAAAAATTCAACCGTTGGAACTATATATCCCGCTTCGCCCTGAATGGTTTCAATGATTACACAAGCAGTATCTTTATCAATTATATTTAACGATTCAATATTGTTGAATTCAATAAAATGAACATTGGGTAATAATGGCCGAAAAGGTTGTGTATAATATTCATTGCTATTTAAACTCAAAGCCGCATGCGTACTGCCATGGTAAGCATTTTTACAGGCAATAATTTTAGACTTTTTAGTTACTCGTTTGGCTAATTTCAAAGCGCCATCTGTTGCTTCAGCACCAGAATTTACAAAGTAAACGCAATCTAAATTTGAAGGCAAGTAGCTTGTTAATTTTGCAGCTAAAAGTGCTGTTGGTTCTTGAACAAATTCACCATAAACCATTAAATGCATGTAATTATCTACTTGATTTTTTATTGCATCTTTTACTGCTTGATTCCCATGACCTAAACTACTCACTGATATGCCCGAAATAAAATCCAAATATTTTTTCCCATCAGGTGCCGTAAGATAAACACCATCTGCACTAGCTATTTCAAGCATTAATGGAAAATTGGTGGTTTGCGCTTGATGAGCTAAAAATAATTGTCGGTTAGTTAACATGGGCGCAAATTAATTGAAACATTTGGAATTGTTTTAATTTTGTAAATCATTAAATATCTTTGATAAATTTCATCATATTAGTTGATTTGGAGCTTATACCGACTTATTTATTATTGCTAAATTTGAACAGTAAAATAAATAAATTATGATATCCAAAATTCTAATTCCAACCGATTTTTCTGAAGTTGCAAATAATGCGTTGCAATATGCCATTCAATTAGCAAAAAAAACCAAAGCGGAAATTCATGTTTTATATGTAAAAAACATTCCAATCATGGATAATTCGTTTCCAAATACTGTATACCAATCATACATTATGGAAGTGGAAGAATTTACTAAAAAAAGTTTTAAGGATTTAACAGACAAGTATTTAAAAAATGCTGAGTTGAAGTTTGATACTCATACAGCATTTGGATTTATTCAAGATGAAATTCAAGATTTTTCTGATAAAAACAATATTGATTTAATCGTTTTAGGAACCACGGGCGCAAGCGGAATGCAAGAAATATTGATTGGTAGCAATGCTGCTTCTGTAGCTGCAAATTCAGCAATTCCTGTTTTAATTATTCCTCCTACTTCTCGTTTCGAAGAAATAATTCACATGGTTTATGCCACCGATTATAATGAACCAGAATTTCCCGCAGTTTCTCGTTTATCATATTTTGCCAATTTATATGATGCAGATGTGAGCGTTTTACATGTTAAATCTGATTATGATGAATTTTTTGATGCTGAACACAATTTTTTTATTAGAAACAAAGATGCAGATGAATTTAAAAAATGGAAAATAATTAAACTTCCCAAAGGCGAAAGTGTCATTGAAAATATCAATACTTTTATTACCAATAATCATTCAAACATGATTGTAATGGCCAAACATAACCGTAATTTTTTCGATAGATTATTCCATAGAAGTTTAAGTAAAAAAATGGCCTATCATACTAAAATTCCATTATTGATTTTAAATAAATAAACATTATATAACTTAAAAAAGAGTCATACAACTTAAATAGAATGGCTTTTTTTTTTTTTAATATTTTTTTGGGTTTATAGGCTAAAAAACAGCATATTTGCCTACTTTAAATATATAATGAAAGGCTACTTCACATTTATAAAATTTACTTTTAAATATAAATACTATGCATTAATGAACATTGTTTGCAATGTGCTATCAAGTATTTTCGGACTGTTTTCTATTGCATTGGTAATTCCATTGCTCGATGTACTTTTTAGTACAACACAAAGTAATACAACTAAACATGTTCGTACCAATTTTGATTTTAACCATATTGTAGCTTGGGGCAAAGAAAACGTTTGGTATTACAAAGAAGTGTATGGTGCCGAAACTGTACTTTTATTCATTTGTGGTTTTGTGGTTATCATGATTGCACTAAAAAATGTATTTCGTTATTTGGCTTTGTTTTACATGGTTCCACTTAGAAATTTTATTATTAGTGATTATAGAATTGCTGCATATAATAGAATATTAGTCTTACCACTTTCTTATTTTAGTAAAGAGAAAAAAGGCGATTTATTAAGTCGTATGACCAGCGATTTGCATCAAATAGAAGTGGCTATTATGAGTTCGTTGGAAGCATTTACCAAAGAACCTATTACCATCATAATCTCTTTAGTAATGCTTATTTGGGTAAATCCAATGCTTACCTTAATTGTTTTTAGCGCACTTCCAGTAAGTGCTTTATTTGCAGCATTGATTGGAAGACTATTAAAAAAACAATCGGCAAGAAGTCAATCAAAGTTAGGCGATATAGTGGCTTTAATAGAGGAAACATTAATGGGTGTTAGAGTAATTAAAGCATTTAATGCGCAAGATTTTTTGTTGAAACGGTTTATGGTTAAAAATAAACTTTTTACCGATTTAAATATAAAAGCGAATAGAACAAGCGATGGCTCATCGCCAATTAGTGAAACGATAAGTATTGCTGTTTTTGCTACCATTTTATGGATTGGTGGGAAAATGGTTTTATCAAATGAAGATGGAATGACGGCTTCCGTTTTTATTGGTTATTTAACCGTTTTTTCTCAATTAATGTCGCCTGCCAAAGCGTTTAGTTCTGCCTATAATTCTATGAACAAGGGTTTGGCTTCCATAGACAGGGTAAATGAAATAATTGATAGCCAAGAAATAATTACTGAAAAACCAAATGCTCATTCAATTTTGAAATTTCAAGATACCATTGAATTTAAAAACGTAAGTTTTAAATACGATGAAGAGCATGTAATTAAACAATTAAATTTAACCGTCAAAAAAGGTCAAACTGTTGCATTGATTGGACCTTCGGGAAGTGGAAAATCAACTTTAACAGATTTGATTCCTCGTTTTTATGATCCTACTGAAGGACAAATTTTAATAGATGGAGTTGATATAAGAGATTATAAAATTTTAGAGCTTCGTGGGTTAATGGGAATTGTTACCCAAGAAAGTATTTTATTTAACGATACCATTGCAAATAATATAAGTTTTGCAAAGCAAAATATTAGTAAAACTCAAATAGAAGAAGCCGCTAAAATAGCCAATGCACATAGTTTTATTATAGAAAACGAAAATGGTTATGAAACAAATATTGGCGATAGAGGAAACAAATTAAGTGGTGGTCAAAAACAAAGATTAAGCATTGCAAGAGCAGTAAATACCAATCCTGATATATTAATATTAGATGAAGCTACTTCAGCATTAGACACAGCTAGCGAGCGATTAGTACAAGAAGCATTAAATAATATTATGGTAAATAGAACAACCATTATTGTAGCACATCGATTAAGTACTATTATTAATGCTGACTTGATTGTAGTGCTTGAAAAAGGAAGAATAGTACAGCAAGGTACGCATAACGATTTGATTCAGCAAAATGGCACATACAAACAGCTCATTCAAATGCAACAAATACCTGATTAAATATGAAAGTAGCAGGTTTTACTTTTATTAAAAATGCCATCATTTACGATTATCCAATAGTAGAAGCTATTAATTCTATATTGCCAATTTGTGATGAAGTTTATGTTGCCCTTGGCAAATCTGATGATGAAACTGAAGCATTAATTAAAGCCATTAATCCAGAAAAAATAAAAATTTTAAAAACCCTTTGGGACGAAAATTTAAAACAAGGTGGTCAGGTTTTAGCGGTGGAAACCAATAAAGCTTTTCAAGCCATTCCAAACTATTACGATTGGTGTTTTTATATTCAAGGCGATGAAGCTGTTCACGAAAAATATTTGCCAATAATTAATCAAGCCATGCTCCATTTTAAATCCAATAAAAAGGTAGATGGCTTACTTTTTAAATACCTACATTTTTATGGTTCATATGATTATATAGGCAACTCGAGTGGTTGGTATAATAATGAAATAAGAATTATAAAAAACAATAAAAGCATTTATTCCTATAAAGATGCGCAAGGTTTTAGGAAAAATAACAATAAAAAACTTAACGTAAAACCTATAGAAGCATACATCTATCATTACGGTTGGGTTAAGAATCCAAAGGCAATGCAAAGAAAGCAAGAGGATTTAAATAAACTTTGGCACGATGAGGAATGGATAGATAAAAACATATTGAAAGCAGAAGAATTTGATTACTCACAAATAGATTCTTTAATGAAATTTACAAGCTCACATCCCAAAGTAATGTTACAGCGAATAGCCAATAAAAACTGGCAGTTTGAATTTGATTTGAAGCATAATAAAACCAAAATAAAAGATCAACTAAAACAATTAGCTTTTAAATTATTTGGATGGGAAATAGGTTATAAAAATTATAAAAAAGTTTAATTTTACAATTAAATAAAAATACATTTTACTAAAAAAAATACATAAAAAAAGAGAACTTCGGTTCTCTTTTTTTGTTAGTTATAAAATTATGCTGTTGGCTCTTGTGGAGCTTCTGGCTTAGGAGTTGGTTCAGGTTTTGGCAATAAAGCCTTGTGGCTTAATCTGTATTTTCCTGTTTTTTTATCCACTTCTATTAGTTTTACTTTTATCGTTTGACCTTGTTCTAAAACACCGTCCATTTTATCAATGCGGTTCCAGCTAATTTCACTAATGTGTAATAAGCCATCTTTCCCAGGTAAAAATTCAACAAATGCACCAAAGTCCATAATGTTTTTTACTTTTCCTTCGTATTCATCGCCTACAACAGGAACAGCAACTATGCCTTTAATCATTTGCATTGCTCTGCGCAAACTATCTGCATTACTAGAAGCTATTTCTACCACACCATTCTTTTCATTTTCAGAAATAGAAACAGTGGCTCCAGTTTCTTTTTGAATACCTTGAATAATTTTTCCACCAGGTCCAATTACAGCACCTATAAATTCTTTATCAATCAATAAAGTTTCAATGCGTGGTGAGTGTGGTTTTAAATCAGCAGCAGCAGCCGAAATGGTTTTGCTCATTTCGTTTCTAATATGTTCTCTACCTGCTTTTGCTTGGTTTAAAGCTTCTTCTACCATTTCCCAACGCAAACCATTTATTTTAATATCCATTTGGCAAGCAGTAATACCTTTTGCAGTACCAATTACTTTAAAATCCATATCGCCTAAATGATCTTCATCGCCTAAAATATCAGATAAAATTGCATATTTTCCAGTTGAATCATCGCTTACTAAACCCATTGCAATTCCGCTAACGGCACCAGTAATTTTTATACCAGCATCCATTAAAGCCAAAGAACCAGCACAAACTGTAGCCATACTTGAAGAACCGTTTGATTCTAAAATATCTGATACAATTCTAATGGTATAAGGACATTCTTCTAAAGGTGGTAATACGCGTTTTAAACCACGTAATGCCAAGTTTCCATGTCCAATTTCACGTCTTCCCGGACCACGATTTGGTCTAGTTTCTCCTGTTGAAAATGAAGGAAAATTATAATGTAACATCAATTTTGAATAACCAGCTAACATTGGACTATCCAATAATTGTTCGTCCAATTTTGAACCTAAAGTAACCGAAGTTAACGATTGAGTTTCGCCACGGGTAAATAAAGCCGAACCATGAGCAGCAGGTAAGTAACCTACTTCTGACCAAATTGGTCTAATTTCATCTAAATTTCTACCATCTAAACGTTGTCTATCGTTCATAATCATGGCACGAACAGCATCGTACTCAACATCATGAAAATATTTGTTGGTTAAAAATTTATCTAAAACAGTTCCTTCTTCTTGCAAAGCTTTAAACTCTTCTCTTACTGCTTTAAAGCCAGCGCTTCTTTCGTTTTTACCTGCTTTTGATTTTGCAATAGCAAATATTTTATCGTAAGAAAACTCGCGAATAGCAGCTGCTAATTCTGGATTGCTACGTTCGTGGTTATATTCACGAACTGGTTTTTTGCCCCCTAACATTTCACATAATTCCCACTGTGCTTTAATTTGTAATTTAATAGCTTCGTGAGCTACTTTTAAAGCTTCTAACATGTCTATTTCGCTTACCTCTTGGCACTCGCCTTCTACCATGTTCAAATCTTTTTCAGTACCAGCTACTATCAAATCCATGTCAGCACGTTCTAACTCGTCTTTATAAGGATTTACTACAAATTTTCCATCTATACGAGCTACACGAACTTCAGAAATTGGACCATTAAATGGTACATCACTTACTAAAATTGCAGCTGATGCTGCTAAACCTACTAATGCATCTGGCAATATATTTTGATCGCTAGATATTAAAGTTAAAGCTACTTGCGTATCTGCGTGGTAATCGCTAGGGAATAAAGGGCGTAAAGCTCTATCTACTATTCTACTAATTAGTATTTCATAATCAGATAAACGAGCTTCTCTGCGGTGAAAACTACCAGGAATGCGACCTACAGCCGCAAATTTTTCTTGATAATCTACAGTTAGTGGCATAAAATCCACATCTTCTTTTGCTTCTTTGGCAGATACTACAGTTGCCATAATCATGGTATCACCCATTTTTACTACTACTGCACCATCGGCTTGGCGAGCCAAACGGCCTGTTTCAATACTGATGGTTTTACCACCAATTTCAAATGTTTTAATTGTTGCTTGTGACATATTTTTATTTTTTCAGCCCCATCTCTTTTTATTTGTTTAGTTATAAATTCCTTTGCTAAGATGGGATTAGCAAAAGCCTCTTTTGTTGTTTTTTGTATAAAGTTTAAAAACACAAAAAGCAGTAACTAATTGTAAGTTCCTGCTTTTTGTGAATTTTAATTAGCTGTTATTTTATAGTTATTTATAAAATAACATGCCAATCCGTTCATATTATTTACGGATTTCAAGTTCTTTTATAATTGCTCTGTAGCGAAAAACGTCTTTACGCATCAAGTAATTTAGTAATGAACGTCTTTTACCTACCAATTTAACAAGACTTAACTCTGCAGAAAAATCTTTTTTGTTAATTTTTAAATGGCCAGTAATGTGATTGATCCTCTCAGTGAAAAGAGCAATCTGACTTTCAGCAGAACCAGTGTCTGTAGTAGACTTGGCTGTACCGAACTTTTCGAAAATGGCTTTTTTAGCCTCGGTTGTCAAATGCATGATCTATTTTTTTTAATTATTTAAGGCTGCAAAAGTAAATTTATTTTGGAAGTAAACAAGTAATACACAAAAATTTACTGTGATTTTTATCTGCAATAGCTATATTATGGTTTAAATACTATCAATAATAACAGCAAATAAATTTCATTTTATCAATTGTTACCATTTATTTCAACATACCATTTTCACTTTAAACATAAGTTAAGAGAAGATTATTTATTGAATTAATATTTTAAAACAATATTAATTCATTTCATAACTAGTTTCCGCTAGCATATGGGCTAAAATTGGCTCGCATTTTTCTTTACAACAAGCATAAAAACTTCCGTGTTTCCAAAGCTCCGATTTTGGCGATAATCCCCACCAGAACTCTGCAAGCGCAAGTGGCTTCATGTGGTTTTTAAATGCATATTGCAATAGTTTTGGTGCAGCACATTCACCTGCTCCAGCTGGAGGATTTTTAAAAGAAGCATTTTTAAAAAGCGATAAAATATTTTGTGTTCTTCCTCCTTCATTTACAAAATGATAGTTTTCAAAAATTTGCAGTTGCAAGGAAATAGAATTCATTTTTCGCAATGCTTTTAATTGAATTATTTGTTGTTCAAAAGCAAAGGGTTTTCCTTCTTTTAGCATCTTAATTTCCTGATTAATTCTTGAAAGTTCAATCATTCCATTATTCAAAAAACTATTATTGGTAAGTAAATCAAAAATGGGCGGAACAAACTTTGCATGGTGATTTCCACCTGCTAACTTGCCCGAAAATGCTGCTAAATATCCAATTTCATTTTGTTGATTTTTAACCACCAAAACCCCAAACATTTTACCAATAACTGTTCCTTTCTTTTCATTTTCCAAACCAAAATTATGATTCCATTCTTGCTGATTTTCCAAATGATTTTGTAATTGACTAGCCGCTATTTTACAAAGTAAATGAGGTTCGTTTCCTTGCATTAAGATCAATTTACTTGGAACAAAATTTTCAGAAATTGATTCATTAAAAGAGGTAAAAAATGGATCTAAATTTAATTTCATGTTGTTTCATCAATAAGTTTAAAAAAACAATAAAAAAGCCCATTTCATTGAATGAAACGGGCTTTGAATTTTTTTGTTTCGAATGCTTATTTAGCTTTTATTTATTTTTTTTACCTTTTATGCCACCTGCAAGTGCCTTTTGAATATCAACTAAAATTACGCTCATATCAGATTCGTTTTTATACCCAACTTCTATTTTTGTATTGTGTGAGGTTGGATTAATAAAAACGGTGGTTGGATATCCGCTAATACTGTTATTACTTATGGCACCGGCCAAACCTGGACCATCGTAAGTTTTACCATTATAAGTATAAGTAATGCCTGTAACTTCTGGATTAAACTTAACCGAAACATAGTTTTTATTTAATTCAGTAGCAATGCTTGGTTTGGCATAAGTGTCTTTATCCATGCGCTTACACCATCCACACCATTCGGTATAAACATCTACTAACATGATTTTATTTTTCTTTTTGGCCAATGAATAACCTTCGTTAAAGTTCATCCATTTAACTTCATCATTGCTTGGTTTAAAAGAGTAAATACATAAAATGGTAATGAATACACTTAGTAAGATTGCAATTTTTTTCATTCTTTATTTTTTATATTAGATTCCAAAAGTACGAAATCTAAAACTAAATTTTTTCTAAAATAATTTTTTGTTTTTGTGTTCCTAGCAATGACATTAAAATAAATGACGATTTGCTTACGCTTTAGCAGCTTCTCCCATGGTTACAAATGCTGATTCTTTATAAACTCCAGCATCTAATTTTTCTTTGATGATTGAAAATGCTGCAATGGTTTCTTCTACATCAGAAATGGAATGAACAGCTGTTGGTATTAAACGTAAAATAATCATTCCTTTTGGCACCACTGGATAAACCACTATAGAACAAAAAATATTAAATGTTTCTCTTAATTCATGTGTAATGGCGGTAGCTTCAGGAATGGTTCCATTAAGCACCACAGGTGTAACGGGAGTTGTGGTTACACCAATATTAAATCCTTTAGCTTTTAAGCCACTTTGCAAAGCATTAACTATATTCCATAAATTGTTTTTGTGCTCTGGATGGTCGCGTAATAAAGAAAGACGTTTTAAAGCGCCAATTACCATTGGCATTGGTAAACTTTTAGCAAAAATTTGAGAGCGCATGTTATAGCGCATATGTTTTATTACTGTGTTATCACCGGCTATAAAACCACCAATTCCGGCCATACTTTTAGCAAAAGTACCAAAGTAAATATCAATCGCATGCATGATGTCTTGCTCCTCACCTACACCTGCTCCCGTTTTACCCATGGTTCCAAAACCGTGCGCATCGTCTACAAACAAACGGAAACTATATTTTTTCTTCAACTCCGCAATTGCTTTAATATTGCCTTGCGCACCCGTCATTCCAAAAACTCCTTCGGTAATTACTAAAATAGAACCACCCGTTTCAGCTACCATTTTTTCGGCACGCTTTAACTGAGTTTCTAAGCTTTCCATGTTATTATGGGTAAATACAAAACGTTTGCCCATGTGTAAACGAACTCCATCTATAATGCAAGCATGGCTTTCGGCATCATACACAATTACATCATGTCTGTCTACTAAACAATCAATGGCCGAAACCATTCCTTGATAACCAAAATTTAATAAAATAGCATCGGGTTTACCAACAAAAGCAGCTAATTCACGTTCTAATTGTTCATGGTTAGTACTGTTTCCACTCATCATTCGAGCACCCATTGGGTAGCCCAAACCATATTGTGCAGTGGCTTCAGCATCTATTTTCCTAACTTCAGGATGATTTGCTAAACCTAAATAATTGTTCAAACTCCAATTTAGTTTTTCTTTTCCTCTAAACATCATTCTTGGTCCAATTTCACCTTCTAGTTTTGGAAACATATAATATCCATAACTATCATCTCCATGTTGGCCTAAAGGACCTGGTTTGCTTTTAAGTTTTTCAAATAAATCCATGTTGTTTAAATATTTTATTTTTTAGCAAATGTAAGGGTTATCGTTTAAAAATAAATAGCTGATAAATGATAGGCTTTTTGGATTTTGTTTTATTTGAAAGGTTGATTAATTGATTAGTGCAGGAGCAATAACGAAATAAATAGAGATAGGCATTAGCTAACTCAAAAAAATTGTAATCCTATAATGCAGGAAATACTTATTCGGATCATTTGCGAGAAATAGTAGAAACAATGGCATGCCTTGTCTCTACTAAAAATCTAATCCTAATGCAAAATAATAAATTGGCTTTTTTGTAACTTCAGCATCTTGAATTCCCCATGCGGTATCAAAGCGAACAAAATAGCCTAATAATACTGTTCTTAATCCGCCTCCAAAACCTGCCACCAAAGGATCGCGAACATTGGTTACTTTTGCTAAAACTGGTGTTACATTGATAGTTTTTTGGTTAAAAGTATTGTCATCGCTATACGGATTATTTCCAATCCAAGCAGAACCCATGTCAAAGAATGGAACTACTTGAAAGTTATTTAAAAACGAACTTCTAAGGGGACGATTGAAAGCATATTGGAAAATTGGAATGCGAATTTCTGTATTCAGTAATGCAAAATTATTTCCATTTCTAATGTTTTGTTCAAAGCCACGCATGTTTGCCGCCAAAGCTTGAAACACATAATTTTCAGTGGTAGATGTGCTTGATTCGTTGTTAAACCTTGGGGCAATCCAGTTTTCTACTCCACCCAAATAATATACCACTTTAGCCGGCCCAAACGATGTATTTGCTGTTAAACGCGTACACCAAATAATTTGTCTATGAATTTTTTCATAATGTCTTGCATCCACGCCAACTGCATTAAGTTGCGTATTCCAATCATCGAAATTAGCATAGCGTTCATAAAAAAACTTTAAACGCGTTCCGTTCCAAAGGTTCATTCCACGCGGATGTGTGTTATCAAAAACAAATTCTAATTTAGCTCCTAACCAATTGGTCACTCTATCGGGAACCTCCATCACTGCGGAACTCGAACCTTTTAAAATATCTCTATCTGTTCTACCAAAAATATTTAATCTAAAACTGCTAGTTGGTGAAATTGGATATTTTAAAATATACCTTAACTCGTGGCTATAACTTTTTACAGCATTATCGTTTTCGGCTACTCCTCCACTTCTGCTTTGCCGATAAAAAACAAATTTGTGATCAGCTCGTTTTTTTAATGTTTCAAAGGAAGCAAAATAATCAAATCCTGTTAAATCAAAACTTACCCTTACACCTCCAGTAAATCTGTAATCTTCCATCAAATCAATCATACCTAATTTAAACATTCCGTTTAAACCAGGATTAAACATTTGTGCATTAGCACTTCCTATTGGCTGATAATAGGTATTGATGATGGAGTTGTCAATTTGAGTAACTACTTGATCTGCAAAAAAAGTAACATCATAAAACTTTGGCGTACTAATTTTCAATCCTTTTTTCAAACTTTCATTTGCCGTTCCTTTTGGAATAATTAAGTAAGCTGGGCGCTTGTATTCATCGGGTGTAAACTCACTCATAAAAAAGAATTGTGTAGTATCTTGCGCTATTCTTTCTTCAGTTTCTATCGGTTTTATATTAATTGCTTCACCGTTATATGGTTCATTTATTTGCTCCGCAAAACTTCTAAAACATTTTACGCCACTTTCATATTGTTTATTGGTAACTCCGCTTTTAAGCCTATACATATTTGGATAGCTTTCTATTGGTTTGCTAGCTTCTTCAATGCTGCGTTCCTGCGGACTTAATTTTATAAAATACTTGTTGTTAAACAACATTAAGTCGTAAGTAGTTTTGGCCTGAGCTGATACATCGTGCGCTAAAATTCCTCTTTGGTAATTAGTAAGCGGATAAGTGGTCACCAAATCTTTATTATAAATAATAGTGTCTATTTTTTCTACTGTGCTATCCAGCACAATGTTTTTGCCCCGGTAAGAAAATGATGTTCCACTCCAAGTTAGTTTATCGGTATAAAGCAGCGTATCCATTGGCTTTTCGGTGTATTCAAAATACTTTATATACAAAGCTGTAAAATCATATTCTTCGTCTAACTTGGCCGCATAACGATTTTTGGTTCCGTTATAATCACTGATATATGCATAATAATTTCGCTTATATTCTATCGGATTTGTTTCGTTGATATAAGGCGTTTTGGTTAATCGTTTGAGCATTCTTGTCTTTGGCGATTCGTCAATATCATATAAATAAACATCGTAGTTATTGTCATCGGCTAATTTCGGATTTACACCCATACTTAATGAGTCCGTTGGACGATTTGAACTGAAAATTATTTTGCTAGAAGCATCGGTATATCTTGGACTGGCATCATCGTAAATATCATTGGTAATTTGTCTTTCTTTTCTACTTGGAATATCATAGGTAAATATATCTGATTGGCCTTTCCTGATGGCGCTAACCGCCAATGTTCGGCCATTATCGCTGTAATCAAAACCCGTGATTTTATCAAACTTAAAAAACTGTTTAACTTCTTTGGTTTTATTGGTTAAATCCAATGTTTTTAGCAACAATTTTCCTTTCTTTTCATAAACCATGGCTACTTTATCTCCACCTTGTTGCCAAGCAATAATTGGAAAACTATAATCGTATTCTAGCTGATAATATTTCAATCCGCCTTTCAGAATTTTCTTTAATTTATTGGTTTTGGTATTCAATAACCAAACTTTATACTTACCATTTTTATTGCTTGTAAAACTTACATAATTCCCTTTGCTCGAAACCTTCATTTGGGGTTGAATGTATTGGGCAACTCTGCGTTTTATTTTCAGGTCAACCAAAGGCATATTTCGTCCTACATCTTCTCGGTTATACATTTTTTGATAATATTCAAACCAATCTTTTTGAATTTGTTTAAACGTTTTATCATTACACACATAACTCAACGCACTTTCGTAATTTCGGGTAACACGAACTGCATAAATTACTTGCTTAATAACTTCTTCTGGGCGTTCATTATTATCTATAATATATTTCCAAATACTGTGGCCAGCAAACACCGCATCTTTCTGGTTTAACCGATTAAATTTCTTGAACTTTTTAGTTAAAATTCCATCCTTCATTCTGTTATCCATATCAGCATCCCAATCCTTGCTAATATAAGCAGTTAAGCCATGTAGGAACCATTCTGGCAAGTTCAATAAAGCAGCATTTTGAATGCGTTCTTGCAAACTTCCACCGTATAAAATTTCGTTGATTAAAACCATGGCAATTCCTTCATTTAATTGCCTTGCAAAATCAGCATGATCACCATTAAAATAAACGTATATTTTATTGCTATTTACCTGTGTATATCCACCAGTATTTTGCGCCAAATCTTCCAACCCAAAATTACTTTGTTTTAAATCCGACAAAGTATTGAAACAAATAATTTCTACTCGTCCGCTTAGCGGATGTTCTAATTTTTCTTCTAAAACTGAAAGTTTTTCGTTTACATATTTTAAACTAAAAGTAGCCAATTCACGGCCACCACTGTAGTAGTAAGCATCAAAGTTTTCAATGCGCAAATAGTTCCAATCAAACGGCCCGTATTGAACCCTGTTTTGACCAAAAGTTGTATTTATTCCTTGGCTAAATAACGAATTATTTAAACCAAAAAATAACATAATTAAAAGGTATTTTATTGAACGCATGCAGCTTTTTTACAAACACCAAAATTAAACGCAATTTTATAAATACAAAGTAATATTATTAGAAAGTTTGGTTGCAAGGAAATTTTGGATGTTGAATTTTGGATGATTTCCAATTATTACTTTGAATACTTTAATGTTATTTTAAATTGTTATGATTGCAAATAATAAACTTAAAACTACCACTCAAAAATGAAACTAATATTCCTTACAATCTTATCTTTTTTTCTTTTTGCTCTAAAAGTAAAGTGTCAACATTTAATTATAAAAACCAATAACGATTCCGTTAAAGTAGAAATAATAGAAGAAAAAAGGAAAGCATATTTGTGTTTAAGACTAGAAAAACCAAAAATATATATAAACATTAAAAAAGCTGATATCAAAAATATCATATCTATAGATAAAGATACGGCTAAAAATATTCAATTGACAGCAACTAAAAATGAATCAGAAGAAATATATTCAAATCGAGAAAATGCAGGCGATTATTTAAAAAGTGCTGGTAATAATTTCTTTATGGCGGAGGGTTTTAGTTTAATTGGAGCAGCACTTTTAGCAGTAAATTTAGGAAGAATAAAGCAAGACCAATCATTAACAATTGGCTCCCTAGGACTTCAAATGGTGGGTATTATTTTAAATTTTACCGCTGCAAATAGATTAGCAAATGCCGGAAGAATTTTAAAACAAGAACAACTACAATTTATAAAGAAAGAAAAAGCTAAGTAAAATTTAATTCACAATATTATAAATAGCTGTGTCAATTAAATTCATCATTACTTCCCCAACCAATGAAAATTATTTCCATTTGCTAAATAAATCAACCAAATATCAACACCCTTTTTAGTGTCTAATAAAATGCTCACATTGCACCCAATTAATTGAAACAAAATGAGCAAAATTTTAATTATTGACGATGAAAAAGCCATTCGCAATACCCTTCGCGAAATATTAGAATATGAAAGCTACCAAGTAGATGAAGCGGCTAATGGTGAAGAGGGTTTAGAGAAACTTGAAGTTGGTGAATATGCTGCCGTTTTATGCGATATAAAAATGCCAAAAATGGATGGCATTGAAGTATTAACACGTGCACAAGAAATAGATGATGACATTCCTTTTATTATGATTTCGGGAAATGGAACCATTGAAACTGCGGTAGAAGCAACCAAAAAAGGTGCATATGATTTTATTTCAAAACCACCTGATTTGAATCGTCTACTGATTACGCTTCGCAATGCAATTGACAAAAAATCGTTAACGGTTGAAACAAAAGTTTTACGCAGAAAAGTTACCAAAACCCGTGAAATGATTGGCGATAGCCCAGCTATTCAAAACATTATGAGCACCATTGAAAAAGTGGCTCCTACCGATGCAAGGGTTTTAGTTACTGGCGAAAATGGAACTGGAAAAGAATTAGTAGCACTTTGGTTACACGAAAAAAGTAACAGAAATAATAATCAATTGGTAGAAGTTAATTGCGCAGCCATACCAACAGATTTAATAGAATCAGAATTATTTGGACATGAAAAAGGTGCATTTACTTCGGCCATCAAACAACGCATAGGAAAATTTGAACAAGCCAATGGCGGAACTTTATTTTTAGACGAAATTGGCGATATGAGTTTAGCCGCTCAAGCCAAAGTTTTACGTGCTTTGCAAGAAGGAAAAATTACCCGAGTGGGTGGCGACAAAGACATTGAAGTGGATGTGCGAGTAGTAGCTGCAACCAATAAAAATTTATTGCAAGAAATAGAAAAAGGTAATTTTAGAATGGATTTATACCACCGTTTAAGTGTGATTTTAATTCATGTGCCTTCGTTAAATGATAGAAAAGATGACATTCCAATTTTGGCCGAAAAGTTTATAAAAGAAGTATGTGAAGACAATAATTTTCCTAGAAAAATGTTTTTACCACAAGCCTTAGATGAACTTAAAAAATTGGATTATTATGGAAATATTCGTGAGCTGCGCAATGTGGTAGAACGCTTGGTAATATTAGGCCAGCAACGCATTACAGTGGAAGATGTGAAGAAATTTGCAAGTCCATTAAGTGCGCGCGAAGAAGAGAAAAACATTTATGAAAGATTTAGCGCTTTGCAAGATTTTAAAGAATATGTAGAACGCATTTTTATAGAAGAAAAACTTAAGAAAAACGGTTGGAATGTGGCAAAAACTGCTTTGGAAATTGATATTCAAAGAAGTCATTTGTACAACAAAATTGAAAAATATACGCTAAAACGTGGCGAGTATATTGATTAATAAAAAACCAACTGAACTTTAATTATAGTTGATAAAACAATATTTGTTCAACTCCCAAATACGCCACAATTAACGAGCCCAATGTGGGGGCATTTTATATATATATTAAAATCCTTGCTTGAAAAATAGCAAGGATTTTTTGTTTAAACGCTTTTCAATTAAGTGATAAAAATTAAACATGAAATTGTATAGCTATTTTCTGTTTTATTTGCACAAAATATAAAAGAATTATGTACAAAACATTGCAACCAATTTTACAAGCTGAACTTAAGGAAATAGAAGAAGCAGGATTATACAAACGCGAAAGAATTATTACTAGCCCACAAGCAGCAGAAATTACTGTTAGTAGTGGGGCAAAAGTTTTAAATTTTTGTGCCAATAATTACTTGGGTTTATCTAGCCATCCAGTGGTTTTACAAGCTGCAAAAGATGCAATAGATACACATGGTTTTGGATTAAGTAGCGTACGATTTATCTGCGGTACGCAAGATATTCATAAAACTTTAGAAGCAAAAATATCAGCGTTTTTAGGAACGGAGGATACCATTTTATATGCAGCTGCTTTTGATGCAAATGGTGGAGTTTTTGAACCTTTGTTCAATGAAAAAGATGCAATTATTAGCGATTCTTTAAATCATGCAAGTATCATTGATGGTGTTCGTTTGTGCAAAGCGGAACGTTTCAGGTATGAAAACAATAACATGGCCGATTTAGAAGCTACGTTACTAGAAGCAAAACATTGCAGAAACAGAATTATAGTTACCGACAGTGTTTTTAGTATGGATGGAACCATTGCGCAGCTAGATAAAATAGTGGAACTAGCCGATAAATATGAAGCATTAATTATGATTGACGAATGTCATTCAAGCGGATTTATGGGAAAAACTGGAAGAGGAACGCATGAACATTGTGGTGTGTTAGGAAAAATAGATATTATAACTGGAACTTTAGGAAAAGCGTTAGGTGGAGCTAGTGGAGGATTTACCAGCGGAAGAAAAGAAATTATTGACATGCTTCGCCAACGTTCTCGACCGTATTTGTTTAGCAATACTTTAGCACCAAGTATAGTTGGAGCAAGTATTGCAGTGCTTGATATGCTTACCAAAACTACTGCCTTGCGCGATAAATTATGGGAAAATGCAAAGTATTTTAGAACGCAAATAGAAGCTGCTGGTTTTGATGTAAAGCCTGGTGAACATGCCATTATTCCTATTATGCTTTATGATGCAAAATTATCACAAGATTTTGCTGCAAAATTATTAGAGGAAGGAATTTATGTAATAGGTTTTTATTTTCCAGTGGTTCCAAAAGGCCAAGCAAGAATCAGGGTTCAAATGTCGGCAGGACATGATAAAGAACATTTAGACAAAGCCATTGCAGCATTTACCAAAGTAGGTAAAGAGTTGGGCGTAATAAAATAGTTTATTTAATTATAAAATTTTTCATTTTACACGTCATTGCGAACGCAGTGAAGCAATCTCACAAAGAAAAGAGATTGCTTCGTTCCTCGCAATGACGTTTTTAAATAAACTACTAATAATTAGATAAAAGCAAAATATCCAGTCATTCCGGAGGAATCTTCCTTGTTAACTTATACCATTGAATTTTACAATAGGTTTTTATTAGGCTCAAAAATATTTTTAGTCAAAGAAGTTTCCCTCGGAATGACTCAACGCAATCTTTTTTTAAGACATACTGTCATTGGATTGATTTTTGTTAAGTTTGCATAAATATATTTTTTGAATGATTAGTCAATTTAACCAAATGCCCCCAAACGCCAAAGTTTGGATTTATGCAAGCGATAAAATTATTTCCCCTTCACAATTAGCAATTATAAATCAAAAAGCAATTCCTTTTATTCAAAATTGGACCGCTCATCAAAATCATTTACAAGCAGAATTTGCGGTTTTATATAACTGCTTTTTAGTATTTATGGTGAATGAAAGTGTACATGAAATTAGCGGTTGTGGAATAGATAAATTAACACATTTAATTAGAGAAATAGATTCGGAAACTAATTTGAATTTATTGAATAGAATGGGCGTTCAATTGCTTGAAAACAATGAAGTAACATGTTTAACTAAAAGTGAATTTTTAGATAAATTAGCTGCTCAAAATTTAGATAATTCAAAGACCTTTAACAATCAAGTTACTACAAAAAAACAGTTTGAAATGGATTGGATAATTCCTTTAGAAAATGCTTGGTATTACCCTAAAATAAAATTACAATCATTTTAAAATACATTTTGCTAGCTCAAAACTATTTGTAGTTTTGAAAAAAGATATCACAATAAATTTAATATAAAAAAGAAATATAAATGGCCAATATAAATTCAGATGATTTAAAACCACAAGACAACAATAAACCAAATTCACGTAAGCCTAATTTGCCAAAATTCAATTTTTATTGGATTTATGGAATTATTGCAATAGTTATGATTGGCCTATACTTTATGCCTCGTGATTTTTCTAAAAAAACTACTTGGAGTGATGTTAGAAACAACATGGTTTTAACGCATGATGTAGATAAAATAATTGTTGTAAATAAAGAAAAAGCAGAAGTATATATCAAAAAAGCTTCGCTTAATAATAGTAAATATAAAGACGTTAAAAGTCAAGGAAGTTTTAGTGAAGTTGGCCCTCAGTATTATTTTGAAATAGGTGATGTAACTACTTTTGAGAAAAACATGGACGAAGCTCAAAAAGAATTTTTACAAAACGAAAAAATTCCTGTTGAATATGCTAATACCAGAGAAACTTCTAACTTTTTGGTAAACTGGTTGCCTATATTATTGTTAATTGGTTTTACATTCTTCATGATTCGCAGAATGAGCGGGGGCGCTGGTGGAGGGGGTTCTCAAATATTTAATATTGGTAAAAGTAGAGCACAGTTATT
Source organism: Bacteroidota bacterium (assembly GCA_947456185.1). Classification (GTDB taxonomy): domain Bacteria; phylum Bacteroidota; class Bacteroidia; order UKL13-3; family UKL13-3; genus JAAFJM01. The sequence goes on from CANGPW010000014.1 coordinate 39,131, forward strand.
CGACAAAGAGAGTAATGTAAATATTACTTTTAAAGACGTGGCAGGTTTAGATGAAGCCAAAGAAGAAGTAATGGAAATTGTAGACTTCCTTAAAAATCCAAAAAAATATACCGTTTTGGGTGGAAAAATTCCTAAAGGAGCGTTATTGATTGGATCACCAGGAACAGGAAAAACTTTGTTGGCAAAAGCTGTTGCCGGTGAAGCAGGAGTTCCTTTCTTTTCTCTTTCAGGTTCCGATTTTGTTGAAATGTTTGTAGGCGTTGGGGCTAGTAGAGTAAGAGATTTATTTAAACAAGCAAAAGAAAAAGCACCTTGTATTATTTTTATAGATGAAATAGATGCAGTCGGTCGTGCTCGTGGTAAAAACGCCATGCAGGGTTCTAACGATGAACGTGAAAATACCTTAAACCAATTACTAACCGAAATGGATGGTTTTGGAACAAATATTGGAATCATCATTTTAGCTGCTACCAATCGTCCAGATATTTTAGATTCTGCATTACTACGCCCGGGTAGATTTGACAGACAAATTTCTATTGACAAACCAGATTTAAAAGGAAGGGCCGCTATTTTTAGGGTTCATTTAAAACCATTGAAACTAGCAAGTGACATAGATGAAACAAAGTTAGCTACACAAACTGCTGGATTTGCAGGGGCTGAAATTATGAATGTTTGTAACGAAGCTGCTTTAATTGCTGCACGCAGAAATAAAGAAGTAGTTGACGTTTCAGATTTTCAAGCTGCTATTGATAGAGTGATTGGAGGTTTAGAAAAGAAAAATAAAGTAATTTCTGACCAAGAAAAACAAATAGTAGCTTATCACGAAGCCGGACATGCAATTGCCGGATGGTTTTTAGAACATGTAGATCCATTAGTAAAAGTAAGTATTGTTCCGCGTGGAGTTGCTGCATTAGGATATGCGCAATATTTACCTAAAGACCAATATTTATACACTACCGAACAAATGGTAAATATGATGTGTATGACTTTAGGTGGACGTGTGGCGGAAGACATTATATTTAACAGAATTAGTACAGGCGCACAAAACGATTTAGAAAGAATTACCAAAATGGCCTACGCAATGGTTACTATTTATGGTATGAATGAAAAAGTTGGGAATTTAAGTTTTAATGATCCTAATAACGAGTATGGTTTTACAAAACCTTATAGCGATAAAACTGCTGAATTAATTGACCAAGAGGTTAGAACTTTAGTAGATATGTGTTACCAAAAAACCAAAGTTTTATTGACGGAAAAAAAAGAATTATTAGAGATTTTAGCTCAAGAATTATTGAAAAAAGAAATTATTTTCCAAGCCGATTTAGAAGTAATTTTAGGAAAACGTCCTTATGAATACCATAACCATGAAATAGATGCCATGGATGCAGAAAAAGTAAGAATAGACACTGAAAAAGTAGAGGCCCAAGAAGAAGCAGATAAAAAAACTGCTGAAAATAACACTACAGAAACTGAAATAATAGACCCAGAAACAAAAGAAAATAATATAAATACAGTTTAGTTTTATAAATTAATATCATTAAAAACACCTTGTTTGCATTGTCAATTCAAGGTGTTTTTTTTTGTAAAAAACAGGAAAAATGTTTTGAATTTGTTGTAAAAAGTTATATTGCACGCTCATACATAAGCTAATTACTATTTGAATTAAAACTTTTACTACAAAAAACAATTAATATTTACTTTAAAAATCATGCAAAAACATTTTTGCAATAAAACTGTAGTAATGAACAAAACAACCATGTTAAATTTTAAAAAATTTAGTTTATACATATTAGCTAGTCAATTGTGCACATTGGCTTTTAGCCAGAAAACCATCACAACAAAAGATTTACAAAACGGACAAAACTCCATCAGTACAGCAGTGCCATTTTTGGGAATTTCGCCCGATGCCAGAGCTGCTGCCCTAGGTGATGCTGGTGTTGCTATGCCCGATGACATAAACGCCATGCACTGGAATTTAGCCAAAGCTCCTTTTAATACTAAAAATGGTGCAGTTGCAATTTCATATACACCTTGGTTAAGAAACCTAGTTCCAGACATTTCGTTGTCTTATTTAACTGCTTATTATCAATTAGACAAACGTTCGGCAGTTGCTGGTTCCTTGCGTTATTTTTCTTTAGGGCAAATTCAATTTACCGATAATTATGGTGCAAGTACCGGAAATTTTACTCCCAATGAATTTGCTTTAGATTTAGGTTATGCAACAAAATTAAATGAGAATTTTAGTTTAGGGGTGGCATTCAGGTATATTTATTCCAACTTGGCAGGAGGTTTTAATCAGAGTCAAACACCTATAGATGCCGGTATTTCATATGCTGGTGATATTAGTGCTTATTACAGAAATAATACTACTTACCGCGATAAAGCAACCAGAAAAAAATACAATATTAATTATGGGTTTGGTGCGGTAATTTCAAATATTGGTTCAAAATTAACATATACATCTGCTCAAAATGAAAACTTTATTCCAATTAATTTTCGTTTGGGTGGCTATGCCAATATTGATTTAGATGAATACAATAGCATTGCAATTATGGTAGATGCTAATAAATTATTGGTGCCAACAAATCCATATTATTTAAGAAATAGAAGCAATACAGCCGATTCGTTAGACAGAAACAATAAACCAATTATTCCTGTAGGAAGTGGAATGGATCCTAATGTGCCAGTTGTACAAGGAATGATTCAATCGTTTTACGATGCTCCAGGAGGATTTACTGAGGAAATGGCTGAAATAAATATTTCAACGGGATTAGAATATTGGTATAACAAACAATTTGCATTGCGTGGTGGGTATTTTCATGAACCACCTAACAAAGGAAATCGTCAATATGCAACATTTGGCGTTGGTTTACGTTATAATGTTTTTGGATTAGACGTGGCTTATTTATGGCCAATTGCTCAGCGCCATCCCCTAGAAAACACTTTGCGTTTTACATTAACTTTCGATTTTGATGCATTTGTAGAACAAAAAGAGGAGAATGCAAAGAAAAAACCAAAAGCTGAAGACGTTCCATTGGATTAACAAACAAATTTTTTAGTATGAGAATAGGTTTTGGCTTTGATGTACATCAATTACAAGAAGGTAGAGATTTTTGGTTAGGGGGAATTCATATTCCTGCTCAAAAAGGAATACTTGGACATAGCGATGCCGATGTACTTTTACATGCCATTTGCGATGCCATTTTAGGTTCGCTTGCTTTAGGCGATATTGGCAAACATTTTCCTGATACTGACCAAAATTTTAAAGGAATTGATAGCAAAATATTACTCACAAAAGTAATGGAGTTAATCACAGAAAAAGGGTATAAAATTGGAAATATTGATACTACTGTTGTTTGCCAACAACCTAAAATAATGCCTTATGCTTTGCAAATGCAATCATGTATTGCTAACATTTGTAATATTGAAATTAATGATGTAAGCATCAAAGCAACTACGAATGAAACCATGGGTTTTATTGGCCGCGAAGAAGGAATAGTTGCTTATGCTATTGTTTTACTTTTGAAAAAATAAATTTACAAAAAATGATAAATTGGAAAGAAGAAAACCATAAATTGAGTAAAACATTTTCTTTCAAAACTTTTGGCGAGGCAATGGCATGGATGGTTAAAGCTTCTTTTGAAATTGAGATAATAAACCATCACCCAGAATGGACTAATGTTTATAATAAAGTACATGTTAGTTTAACTACACATGATGCAGGAAATACAATAACAGAAAAAGACAAACAATTAGCAGAAATATTAGATTTAATATAGTACGGTTTATGCTTTTATTGAGCTACAGTTCTACTAATTTAAAACCACTTCCATGTATATTTTCAACTGCAAGACTATCATCTTCTTTTAATAATTTTCTTACTTTATTAATATATACATCTAAATTTCGGGCAGTATAAAAATCGTTTCTTCCCCAAACATGTAAAAGCATATTTGCCCTTGGCAATAAAGCATTTTTATTTACTATCATCAATTTTAGGAGCACCGTTTCTGTATTACTTATTTTTTTAGGTGTACCATTAACTGTTATTGAATTATTTACCGTGTCAATGACTGTTTTTCCAATGTTAATAATTTCATCTTTTGCGGCTAAATCAGTATCGGGCTTAGAGGTACTGCGTTTTAAAACTGCTTTTATGCGAGCCAGTAATTCAGGGGTACTAAATGGTTTAGTTATATATTCATCAGCGCCAATTTCAAATCCTAATAGCTTATCAACTTCAGAATTATTGGCTGTTAAAAAAATAATAGGTATATGTTGGTCTTTAATTCTTACATGTTTTGCTAATTCAAAACCGCTCATTTTAGGCATGTTTACATCAAAAATACAAAGGTCAAATCGCTCATTAATAAAGGAGCTTAAACCTTCTTCACCATCTTTACAGTGCCTAACCGAATACTCTTCTAAGCGTAAGGTTTCTTTCATTAAAAACCCTAAACTTGTTTCGTCTTCTACTAAAAGTATATGAATTGATTGTGGTTTTATCATCATTTTATTTTTTTACGAATGTATCAATACTTAAAAATTTCTTGATGTCCATTTTAAAGATTTAAGTTATTTTTATGATAAAATGTTAAAAAACGTAATTTGGTATATAATAAATAATAATTTTTAAAACCATTACAAAACTATATTGTATTTATGCAAAGTGATACAATATTTTGACAAAAACACCATAAAACTCTTAAGAATTCCTTTTAGTTTTTTTCTAATGCCTGTATTTCTTTTTGCATCGGCATCATTAAACAACTTACATATAGTAAATACTATTATTGCTTTTGTTGCATTACATGTTTTTATTTATCCTGCAAGTAATGGTTATAATAGTTATATGGACAAAGATACAGATAGTATTGGCGGACTTGAAAAACCTCCTTTACCTACTATAAATTTGTTTTATGTTAGTTTAGTTTTCGATGTCATTGGATTGGTGCTTTGTGGTTTTGTAAGCTTTGGTTTTGCAGCACTTATAATTTTATATGTATTAGCTTCAAGAGCATATAGTTTTAAAGGAATCCGATTAAAAAAATATCCGATTATTAGTTGGATTACCGTTAGCTTTTTTCAAGGAAGTTATTTGTTTTTAGTACTTTTCTTTAACTTAAGCAATAATTTAAAACTAGAACAATTTCCTACTGTTTTGTTCTTTGTACCTTCCTTATTAATTGGCGCTACTTATCCGCTTTCTCAAGTATACCAACATCAGCAGGATAAAGCTTCGGGCGATAAAACTTTAAGCATTTTGTTAGGTTATAAAGGTACTTTTATTTTTAGTGCATCACTATTTATTATTGCTACCATTTTGTTTTTTATTCAAACAGCAATACTCACACCAAATATTTTACATTTTTATTGGTTTCAAGCATTTTTATTTCCCGTTGTAATTTACTTTTTGTGGTGGGCTTTTCAGGTATTTCAAAACAATAAACAGGCAAATTTTAAAAATACCATGCGAATGAATATAATATCATCATTGATGTTAACAAGCTATTTTGCTTTAGAAATTATAATTAAACATTGGAATAAATGAGCTTTATAAATAAAATAGGAATTGCTGATGCTCCTTTTAAAATGAATCAATTAGATGTGTCTCATTTTATGCAAAACTTTTATGAAATTTCTGATAATGAAAAACGTAAAATTGGATTAATGTATGATCGTTCAGGAATTCAAACTCGTTACAGCGCCATACCAGATTATCATTTAAATTTTAAACAAAAACAACTTTTGCCTTCCAATTTAAATGACGTTTTCCCTGGCATAAATAAGCGAATGGAATTGTTTTTTAAAGTGGCTCCGCCAATGTGTTTACAAGCTATACATAACTGTATAAACGATGAAAATGAATTGCAAAGCATTACCCACTTAATAACCGTTAGTTGTACTGGAATGGCTGCTCCTGGGTTAGATTTAATAGTAATGGAGCAGTTAAATTTGCCTAATAATACACACAGAACTTCTGTAAATTTTATGGGTTGTTATGCGGTTTTTCATGCGTTAAAAATGGCTGATGCTTTTTGCAAAGCAAATCCTAAAAATAAAGTGCTAATTGTATCGGTAGAACTTTGTACGCTACATTTTCAAAATACTTTTTCAATGGAAAATTTGGCTGCGAATTTACTATTTGCCGATGGTGCAGCCGCTTGTATAGTTAGCAATGAAAATACATTTGAAAATGCCATTGAATTAAATTCTTTTTTCAGCCAAGTGCTTTTTAATGGTAAAAACGACATGGCGTGGCATATTTCCGATTCAGGTTTTCTAATGACTTTAAGTGCTTTTATTCCCCAATTAATTGAAAGTGGAATTGGAAATTTATTGGAAGGAATTTTGCTTGACACAAAACTTAATAAAGCAGCTATTCAAAACTGGGCCATTCATCCTGGAGGACGAAAAATAGTTGAAACCATTCAAAAAGAATTGAATCTCACCAATGAAAATGTGGCGACTTCGTTTAATATATTAAAAAATTATGGGAACATGAGTTCAGCCACCATACTTTTTGTGTTGCATAAAATGCAAACCGAAAAAAGAAAAGGGAATGTTTTTGCTTGTGGTTTTGGGCCTGGATTAACTTTAGAAACTTTTATTGGAAGTTTTAATTAATTTATTCTATTTTAGACTCTTTAATAATTGACTTCAGACATTCAATTTTTTTAAACTTTGTGTTTTTTGTTTTTTGTTTAAATAAAATTTCATTTATTTGCTTTACACAAAAAACGAAAAAGAATGAAAAAGAACTTACTAAATTTATTTACGCTATTAGCTTTTAGTGCTATTTGCTTCAATGCATCTGCTCAAAAACGCTATGTTGATGAAATTTTTGCTAATGTAGTGAAAACAGGAAATATTGAGTACGATAGTAATCGTGCCATCAATATTTTTCCGCCTAACACTCCTCCTATTATTACTGTTAAATTGCGTTGCGATATTTACCAACCAGAAGGTGATACTGCTACCAAAAGACCTTTAATTATTTTAGCTTCTACTGGAAGTTATTTACCTGCTATCATTAATCAACAACCTACTGGAAACAAAGATGATAGCTCAATTGTAGAATTAGCTAACCGTTTAACAAAACGTGGCTATGTAGTGATGGCGGTAAATTACCGTTTAGGTTGGAATCCATCTACAACTATTCAGGCTCAAGCAACGGAGCAATTAATTAAAGCAACTTACCGCGCCATTCAAGATGTGCGCAATGCCATTCGTTTCATGAGAGTAAATGCTGAAACTTATAAAATTGATACTTCTAAAATTGTAGTTGGTGGTCAAGGTACTGGTGGTTATGTAGCTTTAGGATTAGCTGCAGTTGACAAAAGAAGTGAAATTGAAGCTAAGGTAAAATTCCAAAGAGGAGATTTTACTCCGATGGTTAGTGTAGATACATTAGGCGATTGGAATGGAATTGGGGGAGCATCTTTCTTTAATTATGGTGGCGATGCCAATGTATCAGGAAACGCTCACATGGTATTTAACTATGGTGGCGCTATGGGCGATTCAAGCTGGATGGATGCTAGTACTTTACCTATTGTTGGTATGCATTGCCCTACTGATTATTTTGCTCCTTTTAAAACTGGAAACGTAATTGTTCCTACTACTGGTGTTACGGTAATTAACAGTGCTTCAGGTGCAGGTGCGGTTATTCCTTATGCAAATAGCTTAGGAATAAATGATAAAATTAATGCTTACAATTATAACGATGCTATTTCTACAAGAGCATTAGCCATTTCTAATGGTATCAAAAACTTATATCCATTTATTTCAAGTTTCCCTGCTGAAGGTTCTCCTTGGGAATGGTGGGATAGACCAACTATTCAAGCCAATAATACTTATGGTTTGGGAACTGGTAGAAATGCTGATTCATTAGCTATGAAAACTAATCCGTATATGAGTGCTGCACGTGCAAAAGCTTATATTGATACCATAGCTCAATTTATTAGCCCGCGTATTGCGGTTCAGTTTGGTTTCCTTTCAAATGTAAGTGTTACTGAAGTAAACATGAGCAATTACTTAGGATTATTCCCTAACCCAGCAAAAGAAAACGTAACAATTAGCATGGATAAGAATCAAGCTACAATCAGTGAAATCAATTTATTTGATATTACTGGTAAGGTTTTGGTTTCAAACTCTGGTATTTCAACTCATGAGTTTATTTTAAACACTGAAAACTTGACTAAAGGTATTTATTTGGTGAATGTAAAATTAGCAAATGGTGCAAGTGCAACTAAGCGTTTAGCTGTTCAATAAACAATTATTCAAATAAAAAACAGCCTGTAAAAACTGAGTTTTTACGGGCTGTTTTTTTTGATATAAATCGTAAAACACATAAAGTTTGGATTTTAGCTATAAAATCACTTACTTTTGCATCCACACTAATACTTATTTAAATCTATACCTAAATTGAAAATTGTTGTAATTGGAGGAGGAGCAGCTGGGTTTTTTGCAGCCATAAGTGCAGCAAAAGCTAATGCTGATGCTGAAGTTATTATTTTAGAAAAAACAGCTAAACTTTTACAAAAAGTAAAAATTTCAGGTGGTGGAAGATGCAATGTAACGCATGCATGCTTCGATTTAAAACAATTGTCTCTTTCCTATCCAAGAGGTGATAAGCACTTAAAAAGTGCATTTAGCCGTTTTTCAACTGCTGACACCATGGAATGGTTTGAAAGTAGAAAAGTTAAACTAAAAACGGAACCTGACGGAAGAGTTTTTCCAGTTTCAGATGATAGTCAAACAATTATTGACTGTTTAATGAAAGAAGTAAAAAAACTTAAAATTCAAGTTTTAATTAGCAAAGAAGTAAGAAGAATAGAAACTAGGGACACCAGCTTTAAGCTATATATTACTGATGGTGAAAACATAGAATGTAATAAAGTTATAGTTACAACAGGTGGCGCTCCAAAAGAAGAACAGTTTAATTGGCTTAAAACTTTAGGGCACGAAATTGTTGAACCAGTTCCTTCGTTGTTTACCTTTAATTTACCTAATAATCCTTTAACAGATCTTTCTGGAGTAGCAGTTAGTCCAGCAAAAGTAAAAATTCCTGAATTAAAATTAGAAACTAACGGACCTCTATTAATAACACATTGGGGTTTCAGTGGCCCTTCTGTTTTACGCTTATCAAGTTTTGGGGCTCGTTTAATAGCTGAAAAAAACTATCATTTCGAAATTCAAATAAGCTGGCTAAACGATAAAAAAGAAGATTCGTGCAGAAATGAATTAATGAATATAAAAGCAGCAAACCCAAACAGACAAGTAAATAATTTATTTCCATTTAAATTACCTTCGAGGTTATTGGATTATTTATTTGATAAAAGTGAAATAAACTCAAAACTTAATTGGGCAGAAATTAGCAAAGAGCAGGTAAATAAATTAGTTCAATCGTTGCTTTACGATACCTACCAAATTGAAGGCA
>CANGPW010000015.1 GCA_947456185.1 Bacteroidota bacterium
ATTTCGAGAGTAGGATATAGAACCACTTTTGTAACTTTAGATTTAGACGAAGGCGCCAATAAAAAAATCCAAATTGAATTGGAAGCTTTTTCTGACCAAATGAATCAAATAGTAATTGCTGGTTCACGTCAAGGAAAGCAAGTAGCCAAAGAAATAGCATCAGTAAGCATTATCAAACCTTATTTAATAGAAAACACAAACAGCACCGATTTGTCGCAGGTTATAAATCGATTGCCAGGGGTGCAAGTAGCCGATGGGCAGGCAAGTATTAGAGGTGGTGTGGGATATAGTTACGGCACTGGAAGTAAAGTTGCTGTTTTGCTTGACGACATGCCACTATTGGGAGCTGATTTTGGTGATGTTCGTTGGAAATTTTTGCCAATAGAATCGGCCGAACAAGTGGAAGTAATAAAAGGTGCTTCTTCTGTTTTATATGGCTCTGCAGCGCTAAACGGAACTATCAATGTTAGAACGGGTTGGCCAACTATGAAACCTCAAACTAAAATACAGACCTATCAAGGTATGATGCAAAACTATGATAGAACAATTATAAATTGGTGGGAAAAGTCGACCCAACCGTTTAATAATGGGATGTTTTTTTCGCACAAGCAAATGTTTGGCAATTTTGATATAGTGCTGAGTGGAAATATTTCTAGTACGCGTAGCCATTTGCAATATAACGATGAACTGAGGGCGAGAACTTATTTTAAAACACGCTATCGACCAAAAAATAATAAAAATTTATCGTTTGGTTTGAATGGAAATTTAATGTTTGAAAAATCAGGAAATTATTTTTTATGGGCCAATGCCGATTCAGGAACGTTAAAACAATTTGACAGTAAAAAAATTATTGATAATTTTTACCGAATTGTAAGCATTGATCCACATTTGGATTACAAACATGTAAACATGAGTCATTCTGTAAAATTCAGATTTTATCAAATAGCTAGATTGGTAGAGGTAAAAAGATATCAATCGGAACATGATGCCATAGCAAGTATGTTTGCTTTTGACTATAATAACAAGTATAAAATAAATAAATATTTTACTTTAAATAGTGGCATTTATAGCACCGCTTTACTTGCAAATGGCAATTTATATAAAGGTGTTTTTGGAGGAGCTACCGCTGCTATTTATTCCCAAGCCGATTTTAATTGCAAAAACTTAGTAATTACTGCTGGTATAAGATATGAAGGCATTGCACAAGATACTAGTAAATTAGAAAAAGTACTTTTAAGAAGAGTAGGTATAAATTGGCAAGTGGCTAAAAAAACATATATCCGTTCTAATTATTCTGAAGGTTATAGGGTACCATCTATCAGTGAAAAATTTGTAGAAGATAAAATTTCTTTTCTTTCCGTAATACCAAATCCATCATTGGTTCCTGAAAAAGGTTGGACTGCAGAAATTGGCATACAACAAGGTTTTAAAATTGCAGGATTTGTAGGTTCACTAGATTGTGCAATTTTTATGCAAGATTATGACAGCATGATTGACTATAAGTTTGATCAATATAACAAACATCCAACTCCAGATAATCCGGATCCATTATTGGGCTTTAAAGCTTATAATGTAGGCCATGTTAGAGCTGGTGGTATAGATTTAAGCTTGCAGGGTGAAGGAAAAATTAAAGATGTAATGATTCGTATTTTAACAGGTTATACTTATAGTTTACCTGTTAATGTGAGCGTTGACAATAGCTTAAAAGATTATGGGAAATATACTGATTTATTTCTTAAAAGTTTAAGTGTAGACAAAGCCCAACCAGGAAGTGATTTATACAAAGCTTTACTTACCAATAGGAATAGAACAACTGCCAAATTTGATATAGATTTAACATATCATAAACTTACATTTGGCTACAGTATTTTTTATTATAGCATATATGAACGAGTGGATGAATTTGTATTGCTTTTACCCGGTGTAAAAAAGTTTTTTGAAAATGCAGGAATTGCAGATGTAGTTCATAATATCCGCATAGGTTTCAAACCTACTAAAAACTATTCGTTTGGATTTTTGGTAAATAATTTAACCAATAGAGAATTTGCTACAAGACCAGGAAAAATGGATCCCGCACGAACATTAGTTGTACAATTATTGATAAATTTTTAAAAGATATTTTCTAAAATTATTTCAAATAAAAAAAGGCCATTTCAGTTTGAAGTGGCCTTTTTAATTAATTTTTATTATTCCCCACTTTCAGTTTTGGGTTCAGTGTCAAAAACTCTTTTTGTACCTTGATACATTTCATATTGGTGAAATTTACATTCTAATGGGCCGTTAAATACCAATAATCGTTGTGATGTTTTTAAGCGAATACTTTTCATAGCATCTTGATTAGATGAAAGCACCCAAGCTTGCCAACCAGAAAAATCTTTTTTGAATTTATCACCAATCATTTTGTAAAAAGCATTTGCTTCTTCTAATTCCAATCTTTCTCCATAAGGAGGATTCATGATTAAACAACCTTTTGACGCATTTGATGTTAGGTTTTCAAAAGGAATTTTATCCAATTTTATGACTCCAGCTAATCCAGCTTTTTCCACATTACTTTTAGCAATTTCTAAAGTATCCCATGAAATATCAGAACCATTTATTTTTAAAGGAATGTCTTTGATTCTAGCTTTTCCCTCATGTTTTACTTCTTGCCAAAGTTGATGGTCATAATCTAACCACGATTGAAAACCGAAGCGTTTTCTTAAATAATTAGCAGGAATATTTAAAGCAATCATGGCTGCTTCTATCAAAATAGTACCACTTCCACACATGCCATCCATTAAAGGTTCAGCACCATTCCATCCACACATTTTTACAATTGCTGCAGCAGTAACTTCGTTCAATGGCGCCTTATTAGCATCTTCGCGGTAACCTCTGCGGTGCAAAGAATCGTTGCTTGAATCAAGTGAAAGTGTGGCAGTATCTTGAAAAATATGTAAGTTTAAACGTAAATCAGGATTTACAACATCTACATCTGGACGTTTTTTATATTTTTCTCTAAATTGATCAACAATGGCATCTTTGGTTTTTAATGCAATGTATTGCGAGTGATTAAAATAGTCGGAACGCAACAAACCATCAACTGCCAAAGTACCATTTACACTTAATAAATCATCCCAATTGATGGAACTAATGGCATCGTAAAGTTGTTTATCGTTGATAGCTTTAAAGTTAAAAAACGGAACCAATATTTTTAACGATAAACGTGAATGTAAATTCACTTTATACAATAATCTTTTATTGCCTTCAAAACTAACGGCACGCTTGTGTCGTTGGGTATTTACAGCTCCTAATTCTAATAATTCTTTTTCTAATAATGGCTCAAGACCTTGTTGCGTTTTGGCAATCATTTTAAATTGCCCTTCAGTAATGTTTTTCAAAATTTGTATTTGTTTATTTTTTAAACCAACTAATATCCGTTTAATAAGCTGGCATCAGGCTTAATATAAAATTATTTAGCCTGCAATAGTAAACAAAAAAAAGAGGATGAAATTAAATAAATTCAATTAGTTGATGAAGATATTCTTGTACAAGTAATCAATTATTGTAATATTGTTCCCGATTAATCGGGATTCAAATATTCAAAAATGAATTTACAAAACAAAATAGCAGTAGTAACTGGTGTAAGCAAAGGAATTGGTAAAGCAATTTGCCAAAAATTATTAGAAAATGGTGCTCACGTTTTTGGGTTTGGCCGAAATAACAATGATATTTCAAATCCAAATTATACATTCATCAATTGCAATGTTAGAAGTTTTGAATCAGTTCAAAATGCATTTTTTCAAGTTTTTGCTGCAAGCAATCAAACCATCGATATATTAATTAACAATGCTGGCTTAGGCTATTTTGGTTTTTTAGAGGACCTGCCAATTGTGCAATTTCATGAAATGCAAGAAACTAATGTAAATGGTATTTTTTATTGTTGTAAATTGGCTTTGCCAAAAATGAAAGAAAAGGAAAGTGGCCATATTATTAATATTGCTTCTACTGCAGCATTAGAAGGTATGGCTCAGGTTTCGGGATATTGTGCAACCAAGTGGGCTGTTAAAGGTTTATCAGAATCATTGTTTCGTGAGGTGCGCGATTTTAAAATAAAAGTTACTTGTATTTATCCAGGCTCAACCAAAACTGATTTTTTTAGAAACAGCCCTGGAGTAAAACCCCACGATTTTATGTTAATGCCAGAGGATGTGGCTACTAATTTAATTTTTGCTTTGCAAATGCCAGATAATTTTAACACAGTAAATTTAGAAATTAGACCATTGCAACCTAAAGGTCCAAAAAAATAATTCGTTCAAGGTCTCTGAATTTAAATGGCTCTAAAAATTATCTTGAAAAAAATTATAAAAAAATAGGGCTAATTTTTTGTTATTTATTATTTTTACACCAAAAATAAACCTAATTAAATGTCAACTTTACGTTTTAACGCTTTAAAAACTGCTTTGAGCAGAACTCCAGTAATAACAAAAGCCCCTTCAGATAAAGTTTCTGATTTTTACAACAGCAATGTTTTTAATGACAATGCTATGAAAAACTTTTTAAGCAAAGAAGCATACGAAGCAGTTTCAAGAGCAGTTAAAATGAGTGAAAAAATTGACCGTGTTCATGCAGATGCTGTAGCTTCTGGAATGAAAAATTGGGCAATGAGCCGAGGTGTTACTCATTATACACATTGGTTTCAACCATTAACAGGTGCAACAGCTGAAAAACATGATGCTTTTTTTGAACCTACAGAAGAAGGCCGTTCTATGGAAAAGTTTTCTGGTGGTGCCTTGGTTCAACAAGAACCAGATGCAAGTAGCTTTCCAAATGGTGGCATAAGAAATACATTTGAGGCACGCGGTTATACGGCTTGGGATCCTTCATCACCAGCATTTATTATGGAAGAAAGCAATGGTAAAACATTGTGTATCCCAACTATTTTTGTGGCTTATACCGGTGAAGCATTAGATTTTAAAGCCCCACTTTTAAAAGCATTACATGCAGCAGAAAAAGCCGTTGTGGCTGTTTGTTCTAGTTATTTTGATAAAAATGTTACCAAAGCATCTATCAGTTTAGGTATAGAACAGGAATATTTTTTAATAGACGAAGCCATGTATTATGCTCGTCCAGATTTAATGCTTACAGGAAGAACTTTATTGGGTCATGCACCCGAAAAAGGCCAACAATTAGACGATCATTATTTTGGTTCAATTCCTCCAAGAGTTCATGACTTTATGGTGGATTATGAAACCGAAGCCTATAAACTAGGAATTCCTTTAAAAACACGTCACAATGAAGTAGCACCAGGACAATTTGAATGCGCTCCAAATTTTGAAGAGGCAAACTTAGCCGTTGATCACAATCAATTGTTAATGGATTTAATGGAAAAAGTAAGTCAACGTCACGGCTTAAAAGTTTTATTACATGAAAAACCCTTTGCTGGTGTAAATGGAAGCGGAAAACATAATAATTGGAGTTTAATTACCAATACTGGAATTAATTTATTATCACCTACAAAAAACCCAGAAACAAATATTCAGTTCCTTACTTTTTTTGTAAATGCGGTAAAAGCTGTTAACGATCATGCAGACTTATTACGCGCTTCAATAGCATCGGCAAGTAACGACCACAGGCTTGGAGCTAATGAAGCACCACCAGCTATCATGAGTATTTTTATTGGTAGCCAAATGACCAATGTGTTAGATTCTATTTTAAACGATAAATCGAGTGCAAAAGTAAATACTAAATCGAAACAAGCTATAAATGTTATAAAAATACCCGATATTTTATTGGACAATACCGATAGAAACCGTACTTCACCTTTTGCATTTACAGGAAATAAATTTGAATTCCGTGCGGTTGGTTCTAGTGCAAATTGTGCTAATGCAATGATTGTGTTAAACACAGTGATGGCAGACCAATTGAATAAGTTTAAAGTGGAAGTAGATGCTTTAATTAAAAAAGGAAAAACAAAAAACGAAGCAATTTTAACCATTCTAAAAGCCTATTATAAAGCTTCAAAAAATATTTTATTTGAAGGAAATGGGTACAGTGACGAATGGGTAAAAGAAGCTGCAAAACGTGGTTTATCAAACGTAAAAACTACTCCTGAAGCATTGAACGCATATGTTTCAAAGCAATCAACAGAATTATTTATTAGAAACAATATTTTTAGTAAAATAGAGTTAGATGCGCGTTATGAAATTATGCAAGAAGTGTATGTTAAAAAAATAGACATTGAAGCAAAAACAATTTCACAATTAGCTATTTCGCATGTTGTTCCTGCTGCCGTTGAATATCAAAGCAAATTAGCCATAAATGTGCAAGCTTTAAAAGGAGCAGGTTTAAGTAAAGCTAGTTATGAAACACAATTGAAAACTATCGAAATAATTTCAAAACATATCAAAACAATTTGCGATAATGTAGACAAACTTTTAGTTGAAACAGATAAAGCACATCATGCAACAGATACACATAAAACTGCATTGGTTTTCTGTCACAAAGTAAAACCATTGTTTGATAATGTTAGAGCAGCAAGTGACGCATTGGAGTTTATTGTTGATGATACTTTATGGCAATTACCAAAATATAGAGAAATGTTATTTATAAAATAAATTTGAGTTTTTAAAACTTTTAAAACAGCTATTTAGTTAATAATTAAATGGATGTTTCTTTAAAAACAATTCATATTTAGGCAATTAGAAAATAAATTCTTTCAAAAAAAAACATTGTTTTATACGTTAAATTGTATAAAATTGCGTTTATCCTAAATCAAAAGCAAAGTATTTAAACATGAAACAAAACTACATGATAAAATTATCAGGATTTGTACTAATCCTTTCAGCATTATTATTTGCATGTAAAGGTGGAGGCGGAGGAGATATTAATGAAGCACGAAAAAAATTTAAAGGATTAGAATACGCTGCTGCTGGCGATATTTACAAAAAAGTTTATGGTAAAACCAAAAATAAGGATATAAAAAAAGAAGCTGCATTTTATGCCGCAGAGTGTTATAGAATTTCAAACAATTGGCCTGTAGCTGAAGCTTGGTACACCAAAGCTGTTCAACAAGATCCAACCAATGCTGAAGCAAAATATCGTCAAATTCAAGCATTGAAATTTTCGGAAAAATATGTTGAGTCAATTACTGAAGCTAATAAATATAAAAAAATTGTAGGTTCTGATCCTAAAATAGATTTAGAGGATTGCGGTAGCGTAAATGCTCAAAAATGGAAAACTGAAAAAACTCGTTATTTAGTTGAAAACGTAGTTAAACTGAATACAAAATGGAGCGATTTTGCTCCTATGTATTATAGAAAAGACCAGTTAATGTTTACAAGTGATAGGTTAGAAGTTGGTGTGAGCGGAAAAAACAAATATGGCTGGTTTAATAATGGATATAGTGATGTTTACAATACTACTCTAAAACTGAACAAAAAGAACAAAGAAATTATTGAAAGTTATAGTTTACCTGCATTAGTTGACAAAACAAATATTAATGGTAAATGGAATGATGGTACTGTATGTTTTGATGCAAAATACACTACCATGTATTTTACAAAATGTAATTATGGGGCAAAATTTGATGGAAAAGGTGCTCATTGCAGAATATACGAATCAAAATTAAGTGGCACAGAATGGAGCGTACCAGTTGCTCTTCCTTTTAGCACCGATTCATTTGATTGTGGCCATCCTTTTTTAAGTAAAGATGGAACAGTTCTATATTTTTCAAGTAATATGCCTGGAAGTATAGCAAAGCCAGTTACAAGTGCTGAAAATCCTGAAGGAGCTGAGTTAAGCAAAGATATTTACAGCGTTAGTTTTAGCAAAAGAGGAAATGCTTGGGGCGATCCAGTAAACTTAGGACCAACTATTAATACAGAAGGTGATGAAGGATTTCCTTTTTTACACGAGGATGGAACTTTATATTTTTCATCTAACGGAAAATGTGGAATGGGTGGATTTGATATTTATCGTGCTACAGGTCAAGGAAAAGATTGGGGCGATGCAATTAATATGAAATCACCAATTAATTCTGGTGGTGACGATTTTTCTATTATTGTTTCAAAAGATAAAGAAAGTGGTTTTTTCTCATCAAACAGGGCAAATGGTAGCAAAGGAAGTGATGATATATATAGATTTACAAAAACTCCATTAGTATTTACATTAAGTGGTGTGGCTCGTAATTCTGATACAAGGGAAATTTTAAAAAATACTACTATTTCATTTACAAACAGTTCAGATACTGTAAAATTGGTATTGAAAACAGATGGTGTTGGTTCATATAAAATTCCATTGCGTGCAGGTACTGATTATGATTTATATGGTAACAAACCATTGTTTTATGATAGTAAAATATACTCACAAACTACCAAAGGTTTAGAAGTGTCAACAGATTTAATTCAAGATTTAGAATTGATGCCAATCAATATAAAAACATTTGAAGTACAAGGTATTTTCTATGGTTTAGATAGTGCAGATATTAGACCACGTTCGGCTGAAATATTAGATTCATTATTGATCATTATGAATAAATATCCAATGTTGAAATTTGAGCTAGGTTCACACACAGATTGTAGAGCAGATTCATTGTATAATATTAGATTATCACAAAGACGTGCTGATTCATGTGTAGGTTATTTAATTAGCCACGGTGTAGATTCAAACAGATTGATTTCAAAAGGTTATGGAGAAAACGAATTAGCAGTTCCCGCTTGTGCTTGTGAGGGGCCAAATGAAAGAGAACAAGGACAAAAATGTCCTGAATCTGAACATCAAAAAAACAGAAGAACTACAGTAAAAGTAATCGATATTAATTATGTGGCTCCTGCAGTTAAATTGAAGGAAAAAGAGGCCGAGCCAAAACAATTATTACCAGGCCAAAGAGTAAGACCCGGAACACAACCAAGAAGGTAGTTGTTCCATTATATAAATAAAAAACCCGACAAATAAATTAGTTGTCGGGTTTTTTTATGAAGTAAATTTTTATAAAAAGCTAGCTATTGAATTTGCTATTTCTAAAAATTCCTCTTTTGTAAAAGTGAGTTTATTATTTAAAAAGTTCATGTCATTTAACTCATTTATTGGAATTAAATGAATGTGTGCATGTGGAACTTCCAAACCTATTACAGTAACTCCAACTCTATTGCATTTTATAGCCTTTTTTAAAGCTATAGCAACAGTTTTAGCAAATAAATGTAGTTTTATATAGCTTTCATTTTCTAAATCGAAAATATAATCTGTTTCTATTTTTGGAATTACCAGTAAATGTCCTTTTGTTAATGGATTAATATCTAAAAATGCTAAACAATGTTCAGATTCAGCCACTTTATAACAAGGAATATCGCCAGCAATAATTTTAGAAAAAATACTAGCCATGATTTAGCTAAATGAAATATTTAAAATTTCTAATTTTATAATACCTGCGGGTGCAGTAATTTCAGCTATCTCACCTAATTTTTTACCCATTAATCCTGCACCAATTGGTGATTTAGCCGAAATTTTACCAATTTTAAAATCAGCTTCATTTTCAGAAACAACAGTATAAGTAAATTCTTTTTTTACATTGTGATTCATTACTAAAACTTTACTTAAAAGCATTACTTTAGAATTATCAAGTTTTGATTCATCAATAATTCTGCTAATGGCTAAAAGAGATTCTACCTGTGATATTTTAGTTTCCAAATGACCTTGATCTTCTTTTGCAGCGTGGTATTCGGCATTCTCACTTAAATCACCTTTATCTCTAGCGTCAGCAATTTGCTTTGAAATGAAAGGACGTTTTACAAATTTTAAATCGTGAAGTTCGTTTTGTAACCTTTCAAATCCCTCTTTCGATAAATAATTTAAAGGTGGTGGAACTGATAATGTTTTTTTACTCATTTTTTTAATATATTGATAGCATTAAAAACAAAAAGAAACGTTCGGAATATGCATTCCGAACGTTCCTTTGTAATAGCAAATATATAGTATTAGTTGTTATTTCCTAAAGTTAGTTTAAGACCAATACTATGAATTCCGCTAAAAATAACTGTTGGTTGGTAAGCATAATCTATGGATAATGCAGTTCCAGCATCGCTTATAGGTAAATTAAAACCAACCCCATAACTTAAACCATATTGGGGAGTTCTATAATCAGAATTTGAAAAATTACCTTCTTGGTGTGCATATCCAGTTCTAACCATGAACATACTTTTAAATGCATATTCTAATCCTAAAGCAGTAATATTTGAAGAAAAAGCATTGTAATTAAAGTTACCAGAAACTGATAATCTATGATCATAAGTTTCTTCACCTTTGTCTAAACGCATGTCATAAGTAACACCAATATTAGCTAGAGCTGGCATATTAAATGGTTGAGAGCCAAATAATGTTTTGCGAGTTGCACCAGTAGCAGTGACAGTAGTATTAGTTGATAAACCAGTACCTTGATAGGCAAAATCTGGACCTAGATTACGAATAGCAATACCAAATCTAAAATCTTGTTTTTTAATTTTCTTTGTTGGATTTAAAGCAGTTTGATATTGAACACCAGCATCTAATGTAATGCCACTTGCATTCACATTAGCAGTTCCTTCACTTACATATCTTACCATTAAACCTCCAGTTATGGAATTAGAAAATGTTTTTGAATAAGCTAAACCAAGGTTCATTATTTGAGTAGTATATGTTCCTAAAGTCATATCAGGTGCTTCAGTAGTAGTTATAGGAATACTTCCAATATCCCAATAAGAAAAAGCCAAACCTAAAACGCCACCACTTCCATTTTCGCCTAATGCTTGTGCAATACCAAAATTATTGATGTAAATATCTGTTCCCACCAAGTATCTGGTTTGAGAAGCTTGAATTTCCATTTTCTTTACATAGGCCAAACCCCCTATATTTAAATAATATGATTCTAAGCCGCGAGCTGAAGCAGTATTTGAACCACTTAAACCAATTCCTCTAACATAAGGATTCACCAAAAGCTGAGTTGCACCAGCTCCTCCAGCTCTATCTGGATTTCCTGCATTAACGGTAGCCAAAATTCCAAAACAGGCTACTATACTTTGTAAAATATACTTCTTCATACGAGTAAATTATTTTATATTTTTTTTATAAAATATCATTTAACCAAAAATGATTAAATGATATTTTTCTTGTTTTATTAAAATGAATCAAAATCAGCTGGGCGCATTACACCAAACCATTTTATAATTCTTTCACCAATTCCTGGAGCTTCTATATGTATTAAATAAACACCACTAGATACTGGAACATTTGCATCATTACGTAAGTTCCACTCAATATAAGTCTTAGCATCATCGTCTTTGTTAATTCTACGAACTAAAAATCCATTTTGAGTATAAATAGAAACAGTACATTTTTTAGGGGTATTAATAATTTTAACTCTGTTATCTAAAGCATTGCCTGGATCTTCATATCCACTATAAGCATAGTATGGATTAGGAGAAACATTGATCATATCCATTGCTTTATTTCCTGCAGTTTTATCGTTAATTTGAGGAGCAATACTAGCTGTATTAAATTCATATAACGGCTGACCAGCATTAATTAAAGGTGTAACAACGTTATTTGTATATTTTGCAAATGGACGTTTTACCCTTAATTTTACAGTAGCTTCATTTGGAACTATACCATCTGCCATCGAACTTAGTTTTGAGGTTGGCAAAAGCATTGGCATAGTAACCCACATAAATTGTGATAAGAAATAACGTTTTTTCAATTGATTTGGATCTTCAGAAGGACTATTTACAGCTAATAAACTTTTGTAATCAGCACAACCATCGTATTTAGGACCTTTGTAAAGTACATTAGAACCAATTTTAAGCTCTTTTGCTCCCATAATATATACGTGGTGCTTTCCACCAAAAGAAGGAATAGCATTATTAGAAAATTTGTCAAAGAAACTATTTGTAGGATTCCAAATCATATCAGCACCATTTTCGGTAGGTAATGATGAATCTTCGCCAAAAATAATATTTAACCTTTCGCCAGTTTCTACATTAATTGCATAACCAGGGAACCAACTTAAGCCATAGCTGCCTGGAATTTGTTTACCATCTTTATCTACTGAAAGTGAGTACCTAATATTACCTTTAGCAACGTTCCCAATATTTTGTTCTCTATTTTCTCCCATTTCTAAAACTATACATTGCGACCATTTGCTTTTATCATTTGTAAAGACAACATCCACACTTTGTAAAGTAGATAAAGGATTATCTTCAGAAATTTGATTGGTATTAGGAGTTAAACTAAGTCCGGGACCATAACTACTTGTATACTGATTTGAAGCTGTTCTTGTTAAAGTAGCTTTAGCAGCTAATTCAAAAGGAGCCCATGTTCCTCCTAAAATATTGCCAAATTGTTTTCTTGGGTCGATAGCAACTTTACTGCCACCAATTGACCTAAAAAAGTCATGTTCCCCAACGTTTGCAAAGTCAGGTGTTCCAGTATTTCCTGATCTAATCCAGTTAAAAGGTGCAATTGGAATCATACCATCAGGTACACCTGAAAGCCATCGGTTAGTAGGATCAGAAAAAGTAATGGTTCCATCAACAAAACCATTTGACAAATCACTGCTATTATTTGGATCTCCGGGGGCTGCAACTTGACTAACAGTTACAGATAAACCTAGTTCTTCAAAAATTTGTTCATTATTTAATTCTAAGTTTCTTTTACCTAAAAAAGTATCATTAGTGATTGTATTTACAATATACCATTTAGTATTTGCTCTTGAAAGAGAATCACTTAATTTGGTATTTGCAGAGTTATCAGTAATAAATAATTTAAAATCTGCCAAAGGAACTTTATATGGATTTACTACTTTTATAATCACTGGACCTTGACCTTCAATGTACTTTGGTTTTTTAGAAAAAAATGGAGATGCTAAAGCTTCTTCAATTGTTTCTTTTGATAAATTTAAGAAATTACCGCTGTTACCAATTCCTTCAACTCTAGTTAAAGCAGGTCCACTAGTATAAGATCCATTTAATTGAGTTCCTTGTTGGTGTCCAAAAGGCAAGTGAGGAGTACAAGTTATAATTACTGGTTTTGAACCTGATAAATATTGTAAAGCTTCATCTACACAATTAGTAACTGCAGCATAAGGAACAATTAAGAAATGGTAATTTTTATAGTTTACTAATGTTTGATCGGATTCAACTGAAAAAACATCACGGGTTATTTGAAATGAGTGAAGTATTCCTTTGTCTTCACCATTTACCATTACTTTCTTTACATTTCCTAAATCTGGGTCATTAACTATATTAACTATAAAACCTATACCATCCTGCAAATCGCATTGAGCCACTAAACGAGCTTGGTCTCTATCAGAGAAATCACTTGGAGTAGTAGGAATTTTAAGTTGGTAAATTTGGTAACCTTGGAATTTATAGTCAGTTGAATCTGCACATAATCCTGATACTTTTGCTTTAAAAGTTTCAGGTTTTTCAGCATTAATAATATTGATGACTAATTCGCGGTTCAATTCAGTAATTTTCACTGCATTGTCATCAAATTCTGGTCCTCTTAAAATTTTGAAATTATTTTTAAATAAAACAGTTGCTTTATCACTTGCTTCTTTTAATAAATTAAATGAACCAGTAGCACCTCCAGTTGTAGCTCTTGACCAAACTACACCAATTGTAACTCTATTTACTGCACCTGGCAATAATTTAAATGAACCTGCAGTTTGTAAAAAACGTCTATCCGCTGGCGTATTTCCGGCTATTTTTTCAGTCCATGCAGCTCTTTTGCCTGGATCAGTAGAACCAGGGAACATATAACTAGCAGTATCAGAACCTCCTCTACCATTTCCTCCATAAGTAATTGATTGCCCATCTTTCCAACGGCCATTTAAATAGTTCCAAAAATGAGCAGGATTTGAAGGATTTCCTTGTTGTGATTGGTTGTTATCATAATATACAAATTTTGTTAAACCAATTTGTTTTCCATTTTCATTTAATGGACCTTCAAAAAAGTTGACACCAATACTAGGTGGATTTAAACCATAACCTAAAATACCTTCATCATTATCGTCACCATTATAGCAAATTCCTAAATTTCTTTTTACATCACATTCTACGTAATCATCTACATAATTACCTAAATCAGGATCTACCCATTGGCCAAAAACACAGCTATCAATAATTTCAGTACCTCTGTTTATAATAGTAGTTTTATAAAAAGTCATGTTATTCACTTCGTCATTGGTAGCAAAACCAAATGCTTGTAATCTAAATTCTAAGTTTAAAGGCAAACCTTGAGTTTCAGTATGAATATTTCCTTTGTCATTATAACATATAAACATCATTTGATCAGGGATAGAAGCCAAGCCTGCTTCTCCTTGATTAAAAGTAGGATAATCACCTTCATCGTAGCTATAAACTCCATCATTATTTGCATCAAAAAATGGTGCTAAAAACTTAGCCTCACCAGTACTTCCGTTACCTGGCCATTGTTGAATATCAACGGGAGCGTTCAAAGGATCACCGTCAATATGAGCAGCAATTTGAGAACGTGTAACAGTCCAAACTTTATCAAAAGTTTTACATCTATCGGCAGAGATACTAGCAGAACCATCAATTTGTAATGGACCTGGATAAAAATCGTTACCTGTTTGACGATAGGTTTGTGCAGCTAATCTTAAATTTCCTTGAGTAATTCCACCAATCCAAAGTGCACCTGAAAACAAAGAGTTTTTTGCCACTTGTCCAGTTTGAACTTTAGGAACTTCATAACGTGCATTACTTAAATTCCACCACATGTCGCCACCATTTAAAATAATGGTTCTAACATTGTTTACTGAAAGTTCTTTTTGAGCAGTTGCTGGTAAGCAACCAGCACCCATTTTAGAAAGTGGATTACTTGATTTAAATGAAGGATTTTCGTTAGCTGATTTACCCGCTAAATTTCCTTTTCCAATATTTTCACGAGCCTGAAGATTTAAACAAAATCCTAAAGCACTTAAAAATAATGCTGTTGTTTTTATATTTTTAAAGTTTAACATAAAATTATTATTTTTCTTTTTAAAACTGAACTGAAATTCCAATACGGGTTAAGCGTGGTAATAAAAATCTGTCAGAGTTTACCATTCTTGTATTATAAAGGTCAACAAATGATTGAGCATTGGTTGCTGTTCTGATTTGATCGGCTGCAAACGGTGAACTTAAATAACCATCGCTGTATGCGCTACCTGTGTATCTATAAACACTTGTTACATTTGCTGCATTTAATAAATTAGTAACTGTTAGGAATACACGCATGCGGTATTCTTTAACTTTAGCTCCTGCATTACCATTTTTAATGGTAAAGTTTTTATCAATGTTAATGTCCACATTAAACTGAGCTGGTAAATTAGCTCCGTTTGGTGTTCCTTTAATTGAACTTCTTGTAGCTGCTCCAGATTGTGCATCAGGTGTAGCAGTTAAGTTTTGAGTATAAGGACGACCAGAATATGCTGAGAAAATAAAATTACAGCCAGCATTTTCTAATATTTTTTTACCACCAATAATAGGACCATCATATTTTTTTCCATCTTTATAGTGAAAATCAAAATTAGTTTTAAAAGTATGACGGGTGTCAAAATCTAAAGGAAAAATTGTTCTAGTATTTGGCAAACCAGCTTGAATTAAAGCTGAACTTGATGAAATATTTGATCCTGAACCATCGGCAAACTGTAAGTTATAATTTGCATCAATATTAACATTTCCCATGTCAATTAATTTATATTCTAACCCTACAGATTTAACAGTTGAAAAATCTATATTTCCTACTGTAGTATATGTGTTTGGCCAAGCTTGAATAAAGCTATATAATTGAGTCATATTTCTATTTTCTCTGTAAGAAGCTATTAAGCCAATGGCTGAGTTTTTACCAATTTGTTGACGAAAACCAATTTCATAAGCAGTTACTTGCGTCATTTTCAAATCTGGGTTTGCAATAACACCTGTTAATCTATTTGACAAATAAAAATAATCATCAATTTGAGCAACATTTCCACCTGGTCTTTGATTTAAAATATCGTAAGTACCATAGAATTGAGAAGAAGTATTAATAGGGAAAGAGAACCAAACACGTGGTGAAATTTTTACATCTGGCACGTAATCTTTAAAAGAAGCTGCTGTTGGTACTTTTGGACTTTTAGCATCAGCAACATAAGGAATATTTTGACTGGTTCCTGCTGCACGTTGAATAGCTGCTGGATCTGAAACAGGATTACCGTTTTTGTCATACCAATTATTACCATTTCTAAAACCAGCTACACCATAAGTATTTGAGCTAAAATTATCTGTGTTAATATATACTTTCCAATCGTCTTGAACTACCGAAGGAATTGCATCTTTTTCTATTTTCAACGAACCAGCTGTAGCAGTTCTAATTTCTCCTGCCGATAAAATTGGAACCATTGAATAAGGATCACGTAATACTAATTGATTTGCATCAAATCTTTCAACACGTAAACCAACGCGTAAAATTAAATCTTTGAATTGGAATTTATCTTGAATCCAAGCAGCAGCGTATATTGGCTGATAAGCTCCTAATATTCTGTTTTTGAAAAATTCATTGATTCCTGGTTTACCTGATACCTCGTTTCCTAAATGGTCGTAACCGAAATAACCTACATATGAATTTCCATTATTTAACAAATCATTAGCTGAAAACATATTTAAATTATAGGTTCCTGGTGAATATGAATTTACATCGAGATATGTTTGACTGGTAATAGGGTTTCCATTATTATCCGTTGCATTAGTACTAATTAATTTATCTCTTAAATTTTTGTCAAATTCTGTTTGGTCAGCGGCTACTATTCTTCTATCGAAAGTAATGGTATCTTGAAAAACTCCATTGGCATCAAATTTTGCATATCCAATTGAATCTAAACCTGAGAATTGGCGATTTGCTAATAATGGCATTAAGTTCCATAAGCTACCAGCTCCTAATGAGTAATTTCTTTGAATGCGTTGTTCGTATGTTAATCCAAATTGTAAATTATGTTTTGCTTTTAAGTTTCTACGAGGAGCAATGGTTGCATTTGATTCAATGTAAACAATATAGTTTTCAAATAAACTTTTCGAATATCCTGTTTGAATATCACCTACATTTCCCCACATACCTGAATAAATAGAAAGTGGATCGTCACCATTTTGCAAAGCTCCCAAACCTCTTAAAGGAGCAAAGTTTGCAAAATTATTTGCACCATAATAATTTAAGAAAGCTTGCGTATAATTTCCTCTTACAGTATTAAAATCAGCTTTGGTAAAACGGAAAGCAGTATCTCTAAATCCAGTTTGACGGGTATAACCAGTTAAAAAAAGTTGTTTGCCGTCTTTTAAAGTAATGGTATCAACTGGTTGCCCTAATCCTTTTCTTACATTAGTATAAGCAGGTGCATTATAAGTTTTAAACTTTCCTACATAACCATATTTAAAAAAATCTTTGCCATTATTAGGATCAAATGTTTCTGAAAAATTGCGTTCATAACTAACCCTAACAGTATAATAAGCATCCGAAATTTTTACACCTTTATTAATTGCAGCTTCTAATCTTGCTTTAGTAGTATCTTCTTTTTTATTAAACATTTGTGTAAACTGTAAATAAGTTACCGTTCTGTATCCTTGCGAAACTGAATTGTTAGCAGTATTTAAAAGAGAAGCATAGCTATTCCAATTATTTTGATTGAAGAAATTATAGATGTAACCTAATTTTACGTTGATATTGTTATTAGGTTGGTAGTTAAAGTTACCACTAGCACTTACGTTATAACCAGAAGCGTTTACACGATAATCTGTTTTTTCTAAATCGCTTTTCCTTAAAAATTCACCAGCAGGAACCAAAGAACCTAAAGCATTTGGTCTAACAGGAGTTGCCTCAATTTCTTTCATTTTGGAATCTTTCACTTTATACATATCTACAGCGGGTAAACCACCATCCAATGAATAAGCAGCTCTGATTGAGTTTGTAAATCCAATTAATATTTTTTCTCTGTCTCTGTTTCCTTTATCTCTTAATAAAATTGGACCAGATACAAATGAGGTCATTTCGTTATGATGCGAATTATCCAAATAGCCAAAGAAAGGGCTAGAAGTTCTGTATTCAAAAAAGCGAATCCATTGTTTAGTTGGAGCTTTGGTAGTAGCACTAATTGCACCACCTGTAAAATCGCCATAAGAAGCGGGAGTTCCACTTGTAATTACTTCTAAATTTTCAATTGCGTTAGCAGGCAAACTAATACCTGTTACTCTTACACCATCAATATAATAAGCAGTATTTTCAGAACGTGAACCCGCAATATTTGGAGTTCCGCCTCCTCTTGAATCAACACCACGTTGACTACCAGCCAATGCATTGATATTTTGAGTTCCTTGCTTGTTTATATTTTTCAAGGTTTTTTGAGTGGGGTCATCAGGGTCAATTAGTTGAACTTTATCCCTAATAGTTACTGGACCTAAGTTGGTTTTATTACTTGGACTTAAACTGAATGACCTGTTAGTAATTTTGTTATCACCTTTAACTGGAATATCTTCAGTTTTAGCTTTTTGATAGCCTGTTAACGAAATTGTCACATCGTAATTTCCTGCGGGAATAGCTGTAAATTCAAATTCACCATCTTTATCGGTGTATTTCGATTTTTTTATTCCTCCACCACCTTCTATAGTAACCAAAGCAAATTCTATCGGTTTTTTGGTAGTTTCATCGTTGACTTTGCCGGCAATGGAACCCAAGTTTGACTGGGCCGTTGCAATAGCAGAAATGCCTATTAAGGCAGCTAATAATAAATATATCCTTCTCATGTAAATTTTTGTTACAAATTATAAATTGGATTGAGTTTAAGTGCTGTAAATAAAATCAGTTTAAATTAATAAATCAAATGTAGAGGCAATTAAACGCTAAAGAAATTTTATTGTGCTTATTTTAAGTTAGTTAATTTTAAGAGTATGGATTGCGCAATTTTTTCATAACTCTCAAAAGTCCAACCGGCAATATGCGGTGATAAAACTACTTTTTTGTTGTTTATAAGGTAGTCAAAATCTTTTTGCTGTTGGTTGCTTAGCGTGGTTAATTTTTCGTTTTCAAGCACATCAAATGCAGCACCTAATATGATGTTATTGTTAATATATTCAATGGTTTCAGGCATATTTACCACCTCTCCCCTACACATATTTAACAGGTAAATTTTTTTCTTAAATTGACCCAAGAATTTACCGTTTACCATATTTTGGGTTTCGGAAGTTAGCGGAACATGAAGTGATAAAATATCAGCTTTTTCAAAAATTTCCTCCATAGTTGTTTCTTGGGCATATTGGTTCGAATAATTTTTTAAATACTTGTCGTATGCTAAAACTTTTACCTCAAATCCAGCTAATTTTTTTGCAAAAGCCTTTCCTGTATTACCAAAGCCAATAATTCCAAGCGTTTTACCTTTCATTTCTAATCCTCTATTTCCATCTCTGTCCCAAATTTTATTTTTAACTTGGGTATTGGCAATATTGATGTTTCTAAATAAATTCAATAAAGCGCCTAACGTAAATTCACCAACAGCATCGGCATTGGCTTCCCCAGCATTGATACAAATAATATTTCGTTGCGCAGCAATAGATAAATCAATATTATCTAATCCACTTCCTGCTCTGGCTATTATTTTTAAATTTTTAGCCGCTTCAAATATTTCATTGTCAATAAGCGTTTTGGTTCTAACCACCAACACCTCAAAAGATGCAATGATTGCAATAATTTCTGCTCTGTTGATGTTTGGTAAATAGGTTATAGAATTACCAATTTCTTCTAAACCAGTTATCAGTAAGTCAGCTACATCGTCTATAATTAAAACTTTCACGGGTGCAATAAAGTTAAATTTTGCCACAGATTACACAGAAAACGCAGATTATTTAAAAAATTCAAAAAAGCACTTTTTTTATTTATGTGGAGCTAAACTTATTTTTTCAATCAATAATCTCTATTTCAGAAATCAAAAATCATGTATTACTCAAGAAAAATCAAATTTAATTTCTTAATATCGAAGCTTGAATATGATGATACTTTTTAGAATTTTAGTAGCACCTTTTACCTTATTATATGGGAGTATTTTGTACATACGAAACTTATGCTATAACAAAGGTTTATTAACTGAAACCTTTTTTGAATTACCCATTATAAATGTTGGGAACTTGGCATTTGGCGGAACAGGAAAAACACCTCACATTGAATATTTAATTCATTTACTAAAAAATAATTATAAAGTAGCCATTTTAAGCCGAGGTTATAAACGAAAAACCATTGGTTATTTTTTTGCAAACAATGAAAGTACCGCTGCCGAAATTGGCGATGAGCCACTTCAAATCAAGCAAAAATTTAAGAATGAAATTGATTTAGCCGTTTCGGAAAACAGAGTCATTGGCGTACCCAATTTATTATTTGATGCACCCGAAACCGATATTATTTTACTAGACGATGCTTTTCAACACCGCGCTATCAAAGCTGGATTGAATATTTTATTGACCGATTATCATAATTTATTTACCCAAGATTATTTAACGCCTTCGGGAACATTACGCGAATACCGTGCTGGCTTCAAGCGTGCAGATATAATCATAGTTACCAAATGTGAAGCTGATTTAACCGAAAACGCAAAACAAAAAATTATAGCTGAAATAAAACCTTTGGCACATCAAATAGTATATTTTTCTTACCAAAAATTCAGTGCTTTGGTACATTTTTATAACAATACTATTTTGCCAATTCATGAAATAAGAAAAACTGATTTGCTATTATTCAGTGGCATTGCCAAGGCAACTAGTTTTGAAAACTATCTACAATCCAATTCAAATACTATCATTGATGCTTGGCAATTTGGCGATCATCATAATTTTACTACTGAAGAAATCACAAAACTTTTAGCTGTATTTGATTCCAATTCTTCTACCAATAAAATAATTGTCAGCACTGAAAAAGACAGCATGCGTTTAATGACAGATGAATTTAAAGCTTTGCTTTTAAACTATCCAATTTATTATTTACCATTAGAAATAGCCTTTTTTGAAAATGATAAAACAAATTTTAACAAACAAATTTTAAATTATGTTGACCAAAATAAACGAAGCTATTGAGTATATTAATAGTAAAACACAAATAAAACCTGAAACTGGAATTATATTAGGTACAGGTTTGGGCGCTTTGGTAAATGAATGTGAAATAATTGACACCATCAACTACCAAGATATTCCTCATTTTCCCATAAGTACTGTTGAAAGCCATACCGGCCGATTAATTTTTGGCAATATCAATAAAAAACCGGTAGTAATTATGCAAGGCCGCTTTCATTACTACGAAGGTTACAGCATGCAAGAAGTTACTTTTCCGGTGAGGGTTTTTAAGTTTTTAGGAATTCAAAAATTATTAATCAGCAATGCATCGGGAGGTTTAAACAGAAATATTAAAGTAAGCGAATTGATGCTTTTAACCGATCATTTGAATTTACTACCTGAATCGCCACTAAGAGGAAAACATTACAAAGAATTTGGACCACGTTTCCCTCAAATGAGTGAACCTTATAGCCTAGATTTAATTGAAAAAGCACGTGGAATTGCAAAGCAATACAACATAAAACTGCATGAAGGTTGTTATGCTGCCGTGCAAGGTCCTGCATTAGAAACTAGGGCTGAATATAAAATGGTAAACATTTTAGGAGCAGATGCAGTGGGTATGAGTACCGTTCCCGAAACCATTGTGGCCGTTCAAATGGGTATACCAGTTTGTGCTATTTCTGTTATTACCGATTTAGGATTTCCTGAAGGAAATGAAACAGTAAGCATGGAATCAATTATAGCTGCCGCCAATAGCGCGCAACCATTATTGACTAAAATGTTTAGTGAATTAGTTTAAATATTAAACATCAAAAATTGCAGTCTATTATTACGTTTTAAAAACTAAGTTGGTGTTTTAATTCATAAAACCTATTTTCGCACCCTTTAAAAAATAAAATAAACAACACAAAAAAATAAATGATGCAAAGTGTAATGTACGCAATACCCTTGTTGGGTGTAGTTGGCCTAATAGTAATGGCCGTTAAAAGTGCTTGGGTTAACAAGCAAGACGCAGGTGATAAAAACATGCAAGAATTGGCAGGATATATAGCCGATGGAGCCATGGCATTTTTAAAAGCCGAATGGAAAGTATTAAGTATTTTTGTAGTTTTTGCTGCAGCTTTATTGGCTTATTCAGGAACTATTCATGAAGTAAATGGTAAAGAAATTCACGGAAGTTGGATTATCTCTATTGCATTTATTATAGGTGCAGTATTCTCGGCTACTGCTGGTTATATTGGAATGAAAGTAGCTACTAAAGCAAATGTTAGAACTACACAAGCTGCTCGTACAAGTTTAAAGCAAGCTTTAAAAGTTTCGTTTACTGGTGGAACTGTTATGGGTTTAGGTGTAGCTGGTTTAGCCATTTTAGGATTAGGTGGTTTATTCATTGTGTTCCTAAATATTTTTGCTGACTTAGGAACTAATACTGTTAAAACTGCTATTGAAGTATTAACAGGATTTTCTTTAGGAGCTGAATCTATTGCTTTATTTGCCCGTGTTGGTGGTGGTATTTATACCAAAGCTGCTGACGTTGGAGCTGATTTAGTAGGAAAAGTAGAAGCTGGAATCCCTGAAGATGACGTTAGAAATCCTGCTACCATTGCTGATAATGTTGGTGACAACGTAGGTGACGTGGCTGGTATGGGAGCCGATTTATTTGGTTCGTACGTGGCAACTATTTTAGCTACCATGGTTTTGGGTCAAGAAGTGGTTGTTCAAGATAATTTTGGTGGCATGTCGCCAATATTATTACCCATGGTAATTTGTGGATTAGGCATTTTATTTTCAATAGTTGGAACTTGGTTCGTTACTATTAAAGATGACAAGTCGAATGTTCAAAATGCTTTAAATTTAGGAAATTGGGCTTCCATGGCTTTAACTGTTGTGGCTTCTTATTTTATAGTAAACTGGATGTTACCTGAAGGAGTAATTTCATTACGTGGTATTGAATTTACTAAAAATGGTGTATTTGGTGCTATTTTAGTAGGAACTGCAGTGGGTGCAATTATGAGTATAGTTACTGAATATTACACTGCAATGGGCAAAGCTCCTGTATTGTCAATTATTAGACAATCAGCAACTGGTCATGCTACAAATATCATTGGTGGTTTATCAGTTGGAATGAAATCAACCGTTATTCCAATATTGACTTTAGCTGCTGGTATTATGGGTTCATATTATTGTGCAGGTTTATATGGTGTAGCAATTGCTGCTGCAGGTATGATGGCAACTACTGCTATGCAATTAGCCATTGATGCTTTTGGTCCTATTGCTGATAACGCAGGTGGAATTGCCGAAATGAGTCAATTACCTCCTGAAGTTCGTGAACGTACCGATAATTTGGATGCAGTAGGAAATACTACTGCAGCAACTGGAAAAGGATTTGCTATTGCTTCGGCAGCATTAACTTCATTGGCATTATTTGCCGCATTTGTTGGTATTGCTGGTATTGATGCCATCAATATTTATAAAGCAAATGTATTAGCTGGTTTATTTGTTGGTGCAATGATTCCATTTATATTTTCAGCATTATGTATTCAAGCAGTTGGAAAAGCAGCCATGGATATGGTTCAAGAAGTTCGCAGACAATTCCGCGAAATTCCAGGAATTATGGAATATAAAGCTAAGCCAGAATATGAAAAATGTGTGGCTATTTCAACGGAAGCATCTATCAGAGAAATGATGTTGCCTGGTGCAATTGCTTTAATAACTCCAATTATTGTTGGTTTCACTTTTGGCCCTGAAGTATTAGGTGGTTTATTAGCTGGTGTTACTGTAAGTGGTGTGTTGATGGGAATTTTCCAAAGTAACGCAGGAGGAGCATGGGATAATGCTAAGAAATCATTCGAAAAAGGTGTAGAAATCAATGGTGAAATGTTCTATAAAAAATCAGAGCCACATAAAGCTTCAGTTACAGGCGATACAGTAGGTGATCCTTTCAAAGATACTTCGGGTCCTTCTATGAATATTTTGATCAAATTAATGTCAATTGTTTCCTTAGTAATTGCTCCTTATATAGCTGTTCAAGGTGGTTTAACTGACCCTGCTGGAATGGTAAATGGTGCAAAAACTGAATGCTGCGCAATGGATTCAATGGATATGAATCATTGTGAAATGATGGGTAATTGCGATATGAGCAAATGCATGGAAATGACTAAAGAAGAGTGTGCTGCTTATTGCGATAGCATGAAATGTACTCCAGCACAAAAAGACATGTGCCAAAGCATGTATGGTGCCGATGGAAAATTTGATATGGCTAAATGCAAATCAATGTGCAAAGCTGAAATGGAAAGTGATTGCATGGAAGCTTGCGAAAAAGGTTGTAAAACTGAAGAAGAGTGCATGAAAAGTTGTGGCGATGCTTGCGTTACTTCACACAAAGAAGCTAAGGCTTGTTGTGCTGAAGGTGAAAAAGAAAGTCATAGCATAGACAAAAAATAATTAAATAGAATACGTTTTAATATAAAAAAACACGCTCTCAGGCGTGTTTTTTTGTTTATTCTTATTATTCTTTTAAAAATAAATTTGATTGTTATTTAAATGTAAATAAATTGTTTTTAGTTTTAGCATTTAATTATCAAATCTTAATCATAAGCACCTTACATTTGCCTTGCATTTTATTTGCAATAATGGAAAGTCAAATCAAGCAAAAAATTTTATTCGGTGTGTTTATTTTTGTAGCATTGGTTTATGTTATCAGGCTACTTACGCTACAAATATTTGACGATAGTTATGTTCGTTATGCGCAAAATAATGTTTTGCAAGAGCAAACTATTTATCCTGCTCGTGGATTATTAATGGACAGAAACAGCGAGTTATTAGTTTATAACGACAATATTTATGATTTATTTGTAATACCTGAACAAGTAAAAAAATTAGATACTGTTTCCTTTTGCCAAGTAATTGGCATAACTAAAGAAGAATTTATAGCCAGATTTGAAAAAATAAAGCGTCAGAAAGGATATGCTATTTACAGAGCATCGGTTTTTGAAAAGCAATTAACAATTTCCACATATGCAAAATTCCAAGAAATGCTTTTTGATTTTCAGGGATTTTTTGTAGATGTAAGAACTGATAGAAAATACAAATACAGTAATGCAGCTCATATTATGGGTTATATTGGCGAGGTTACAGAAAAAACCATTGAAGCTTCCAATGGATATTACCGAATGGGTGATTTTATAGGTGTAAGTGGCGTGGAGAAAACTTATGAAAAAGAATTGGGAGGAATTAAAGGAGTAAGATATGTATTAGTTGACAGCAAAAGCAGAACACAAGGAAGATATAAAGCTGGTGAGTTTGATACAGCTGCCATTGCTGGAAAAAAAATAAACTTGACTTTAGATTTAAAACTTCAAGAGTTAGGCGAAGAGTTAATGCAAAACAAAATTGGAAGCGTAGTTGCAATAGAACCAAGCACTGGCGAAATTTTATCGATGGTTAGCAGCCCTGCTTATGACCCAAATTTATTTGTAGGCCGCGACAGGGGAAACCATTACATGGAATTGTTACGCGACCCGAGCAAACCATTATTTAACCGACCAATTGCAGCTCCTTATCCTCCAGGTTCTATTTTTAAAATTATCATGAGTTTAATTGGGCAGCATGAAGAAGTACTTTTCCCAAACACGGAATACTATTGCGGTGGAGGATTTAATTCTGGGGGATTGCATGTTGGTTGTCACGCTCATGGTTCGCCATTACCATTGCAAGGTGCTATAGCGGTAAGCTGTAATGCTTATTTTTGCCATGTATATAGAACAGTAGTAAACAATCCAAAATATCCAAAAGTAGAAGACGCTTATAATAAATTATACGACCATTTGGCAAGTTTTGGAATGGGCCGAAAACTTGGCGTAGATTTATATGGTGAAGGTACTGGATTTGTTCCAAAAGCTACTTATTACGATAAAATTTATGGCCGAAACCATTGGCAAGCTTTAACCACTATTTCATTAGGAATTGGGCAAGGAGAATTAGGAATTACACCATTACAAATGGCTAATGCAACTGCATTAGTGGCTAACCGTGGATATTATATAACACCACATATAGTTAGAAGAATTGAAAGCAGAAAAAATCCAAATCCTGAATATAATATTAAACATTGGTGTTCAGTTGATACTAGTTATTTTCCGGTGGTTATTAATGGAATGGAAGACGTGGTAAACCATGGAACAGCATATGTAGCCCGTATTCCGGGAATAGCTATTTGCGGAAAAACAGGAACAGCGCAAAATCCACATGGAAAAGATCACTCTATATTTTTTGCTTTTGCACCCAAAGACAATCCAAAAATTGCCATAGCAGTAGTAGTGGAAAACGCTGGATTTGGAGCTACTTGGGCTGCGCCAATTGCCAGTTTAATGATAGAACAATATTTAACAAAAAAACACGATACTCGACCTGCATTAGTAGAACGAATGGTAAAAGGAAACTTAACACATAAACCAATTTTAAATGACTCAACAGCAACCAAAACCAGCGCACATTGATTGGATAAGTTTAACCCTTTATGTGGTTTTTGTTTTATCGGGATTGCTATGCATTTATGCCTCGGTTTTTAAAGAAACTAATCCAAATATTTACGATATGGATATGAATTATGGCAAGCAATTGCTGTGGATTGTAATTTCTTTATTTATTGCTTTACTAATTTTACTGGTTGATGAAAAACTGTTTTATGCATTTGCCTATGGATTTTATGGTATAACAATTATATTACTAATAGCCACATTTGCTATTGGCGCAGAAATTAAAGGTAGTAGCAGTTGGATTAGAATTGGTGGATTTCAAATTCAGCCCGCTGAGTTTGCTAAATTTGGCACTGCTTTAGCATTGGCAAAATTTTTAAGTGGTTATAATATTAACTTCAAGGATATAAAGGTAAAATTGATAAGTTTTGCAATTATTGGCCTACCTATGATTATTATTTTACTACAAAACGAAACTGGTTCAGCATTGGTTTTTGCTTCATTTTCATTGGTATTATACCGCGAAGGATTACCTGGGTGGTTACTTTTAGGAGGAGTTGCTTTAGCAATTTTAGCAATTTTAGCCTTACTTTTTCCTCCACTTAATATTATAATATTTTTGGGGATTTTAGCAGTTATTGTTTTGGTATTTGTAAGAAGAACAATGTTACTAATATTTTTAACAATTGGCATTGTGGCGATTTCAAGTATATATGTAAGTACAGTAAATTATGCTTTTGAAAATATATTGCAAGCACATCAAAGAACTAGAATAAATGTATTGCTTGGTAAAGAAGTAGACTTAAAAGGTGCGGGCTATAATGTACAGCAATCTCTTATTGCAATTGGCTCAGGTGGTGCTTTTGGAAAAGGTTATTTAGAAGGAACACAAAACAAATTTAGGTTTGTACCAGAGCAAAGTACTGACTTTATTTTTTGTACTATTGGGGAGGAATTTGGATTTTTAGGTTCTTTGATTTTTGTAATACTTTATATGCTTTTACTATACCGATTATTAGTAATGGCAGAAAGACAAAGAAGTAAATTTAACCGGGTATATGGTTATAGTTTAATAGCCATTTTGTTCTTTCATTTTCTAATAAATATTGGAATGACATTGGGATTAATGCCTGTAATTGGGATTCCCTTACCCTTTTTTAGTTATGGTGGCTCGGCTTTATTAAGCTTTACTATTTTACTTTTTATTTTTATCCGTTTGGATGCAAATAGAGTAAATGAGTTAAAAAGTTTTGAATAAATTAAGCATTTTCTAAAACTTCTATTTCAAATTTTGTCATTTTCATAAATGCTGCTATCACTCTTTGCGATTTTTCTGGATCAGACATTAGTTTACCTAAAACAGTTGGAATAATTTGCCACGAGACACCAAACTTATCTTCCAACCATCCACATTGTTTATAAACTCCTTCCTGTCCAAATTTATACCAATAATGATCTATTTCTTCTTGGTTTTCACATTGAATCACATATGAATTGGCTGGTGTTAATTTATATGTTGGGCCACCATTTAAAGCCATAAATTTATTTCCATTCAATTCAAAATTTACCACCATTAAATTTTCTGAAATAATTTTGGAATTAGGAAATATATCACAATAAAATGTAGCTGCTTCTTTTGCTTTTCCATCAAACCACAGACATGGATAAATAGAATTTTTCATGAGTTTTTTAAATAAAAAAGTTTGGTATTATTATAAAAAAAGCCTTGATTCAAATTCAATCAAGGCTTTTTTATTTAAACAGTAGCGTGTGAAATTCTTTCTAACGCTTCTTTATTTATTATTTTTATTCTTTTTCCTTCAAAGTCAATATACTTATCAGATTTAAACTCTGAAAGCAATCTAATTAAAGTTTCAGTAGCCGTTCCAACTATATTAGCCAAATCTTCGCGAGGCAAACTAATAGGAATAACTGGCTCCTCCTCTACCGATTTGGTAGCAAAAGTTTGATGTAAATATAAAATAGTTTCTGCTACTCTTTCTCTTACACTTTTTTGAGCTAAACTTTGCACTTTTTCATTGTTTAAACCCATATCGTGGCAAAGAGCTTTAAACATTTGTTTATTTATTTCAGCATTGCTTTGCAGTAAATCCAAGAAAACTTGGCGTGGAATAAAACAAGCAGTTACATCGTCAATACAAGTAGCAGTAGCGGTTAAAGGCTCATCGGCTATAACGGCACGGTAACCTAAAAACTCACCATCTTTGGCAAAGCGCAGAATTTGCTCTTTTCCAAAATTATTACTACGAGTAATTTTAACTATTCCTTTTGTGATACAATATATTCCAAGTGGCAAATTATCTTCGTAGAAAATTGCTTGTCCTTTTTTATAATGTCCACATGACTTACCAGTACTAACTGCATGTACTTCCTCAGGATTACAGAATTTCATAAATGAAATGGCTTTTGAGTCGCACATTTCGCATTCAAGCTTTACTTTTTGCATAGTAAAAAACGTTGGTTTAAATGATGTTTCAAATATAGAGAGCTAACGGCTTAACAAAAAATTAAATAGCAAATTATTTTCAGAATTTTGACCTTTTGTTAACTTATTATTATTTATTGAGCACCCAAAGTAAGTCAAAATATTTTGTAAATCAGCTATTAAGTTATTTTTACCCCAAATATTTTTAGCAAAAAATTGTTCAAAACTTTCTTGTCCATATTTTTCTAAAAGTGCTTGATAATCATTTTCAGTGTAACCTTTATTGTTTTTATAGAACAAATGATACAAATCGTGCATTACATTATCCAAGCTATGTTTACCATTTGAGTTCTTAATGATGGTTAAATCGGCAATCATAGCAGCTAACATTCCCTCAATATAAATGCTCACTTTTCGGGCAGCAATTCCCGGCACATAACCATCGAGCCAAGTATCAAAACTTGATTCTGCTACTGAATAATTATGAACTCCTGGATTAGAAATATGACGCAAAAAATCATCATTCCAACTTTCAACATATTGATCCCAGCTCCAAACTCCACTTCTTAGTAACATTAAGTCGCCATAATAAGTAGTAATTCCTTCATATATATAACCCAAAGTACTGTAATTTTCTTTGGTAAAATCGTAAGGTAACATGCTAGCCGGACGAATTCTTTTTACATTCCACATATGAAAAAGTTCGTGACTACTGATGGCCAATAATGAATGATAAAAATCGTCACGAAGCATATCATTTCCTAATCCCATGGCAATAACGGTAGAGTCGGCATGCTCTACTCCATGTCTGAAAGCAGTAGGCAACATCTGATATAAAAAATGATAATCTGTGCATGGAAATTCTTTGAAAATATCAATTTGTAAGGCGGCATAAGCTTTTGTGTCCGCTTCTAATTTTACAATATCAATTTCATGTTTGCCTTGAAACCAAAAATGTATTTTGGAATCATTTACTTTAAATTCATGGTGTTGCAAGGTATTACTAGCAATAAAAGGACTATCGGCCAGTTGATCAAAATTATTGGAAATTAAAATATTGTTTGAACTTGGCAGTTGGCAAGCAATTTTATAATCGGCAGGAATGTTTAATTTTACTTCAAATTGTTCTTCCATTTTACCCACTTCATACATAAAACAATGAACAGGATTTACATATAATTGCTCTTCATTGATAAAGCAAGCACCAGCATCTAATTGGTTTGCGTAATATTCATAGGAAACGGTAATTTCAGCATTATTTTCTGAATTGTAAATTAACCAACTGTCTTTTGTTTGCTTCCTAACTTTAAGTTCAGCTCCATTTTTTGCCATTGCTTTAAAGCAACGAATATTTTTGGCAAAGTTTGCTAACTCATATCTACCGGGCCTCCAAGCTGGAAGTTGCAGTAAAATTTCAGTGCTATTAGAAATGATTTTGGCTTCAATTTCAATAAAATTTTCAAAAGCCTTGTTTATTGATACTTGGTATTTCATATTTGTTGCAAAATATGAACATACCAATAATAACCACCATTTTTTCTGTAATAATGTTATTAATTTTTACAGGACTCTCACTAATAAAAACACAAAATATAACCTTACAACTTGTAAGTGTTGTAGTTAGCGCTTTTTGCATTGGCATCATTACGTGTATTATTATCGTGAATTACGATAATAAATCAGCTTTAATTTGGCCAGGATTATTTGCAATTATGATCATCAATAAAGTGATTGAAATAAATAAAAATCTTCGCTAGTAAATTTTTATAGTAGCTTCACTCAAAAACCAATAATATTGCACCGTGAAAAAATATTTATTTATAGCATTCAGCTTATTCACTTTAAGTAGCATTGCTCAAAGCAGTAAAGATGCCGATTTGTTAATTAACAAAATTAGCAAACGTTACAAAAAATTCAGTTCCATTAAAGCCGATTTTACTTACAGCATTGAAAGTAAAGCCGAAAAAATTAATGAAAAACAAAAAGGTAATATTGTAATAAAAGGCAATAAATTCAGGTTAGATATTGCAGGGCAAACAATCATTTGCGATAATAAAACTCAATGGACATACAGTAAAGAAATAAATGAAGTAAATGTTCAACATTATAAACCTAAGGAAGGAATTATGAAATTGGACGATATATTTACTATGTATAACAAAGGCTTTGTAAGTAAAATAGGCGAAATAGTGAAAGAAGGCGGAAGAGAATTAACTATTTTAGAACTTGCACCAAAAGATAAAAAGAAGAACTATTTTAAAATTAAACTTTATATTGAAAAAAATAATCAGCAAATAATTAAAACAGTTGTTTTTGATAAAAACGGAAGTGTTCACACTTATACTATTACCAATCAAATACCGAATATTAAATTTGATGATGGTTATTTTACTTTTATAGCTAAAAAATACCCCAATGTTGAAATAAATGACATGAGGTAAAACAAATTGTTATTTATTTTAATCTTTATCTACCTTTAATTTACTGTGTTTTTTTCCGTATAGGAAATAAATAAATAAACCAATAACTAACCAAGCTCCAAAGGCAATCCAATTACTTTTATTAAGCTGTGTCATTAGGTAAAAGTTAGTAATCATTCCTAAAACAGGAAGTAAAGAAAAGCGGTGTAAAAAACTAAATGCCGATATGGTAGCAAACAGAATCCAAAAGCTGTAAGCAGGAAAATTTAAGCCAATATCAAAGTTTAAAAATATTCTATTTTCATCGAAAACAATGAATAAAAACATACTTACCAAAAACAACAAAGGCATAATTACTCTTCCACTAATATAAGGAACTCTAAACCCTTTGTGGTTTGGATTTCGGTGTGTTTCCATTTGAATAACACCAGCATTTACCAACACAAAAGCAAACAAAGTTCCAATACTACTTAAATCGGTTACTTCTTTTAAATTTAAAAATAAAGCGGGTATTGCTACCAAAGCACCGGTAACTAAAGTTGAAAAATAAGGAGTTTTAAATTTAGGATGAATTTTACTAAATTTTTTGGGCAATAAACCATCGCGGCTCATGCTCATCCAAATTCTTGGTTGCCCATTTTGAAAAACTAATAGCACCGAAGCCATAGCAATTACTGCACTTACGGCTACTATACCACTCATCCAACCTACATTTAATTTTTCAAAAACAAAAGCCAACGGATCGCCAACGGCTAACTCTTTATAGCTTATCATACCAGTTAAAGTAAGCGAAATAAGAATGTATAAAACCGTACAAATAATTAAGGAAGCAATCATGGCTTTTGGTAAATCGCGTTCAGGGTTTTTACATTCTTCGGCAGTGGTTGCTAAAGCATCAAAACCAATATATGCAAAGAAAACAGATGAAACTCCTTGTAAAACTCCTGTTAAATGATTGGGCATAAATGGGCTCCAATTATCAGGATTTACATAAAAAGCACCAACTATAATGACCAAAACTATCACAAATAATTTAATAGCAACAAAAATATTACTGGCTTTTTTTGTTTCATGCACACCACGATATATTAAAGCGGTAATGGCCAAAACAATGGCAACAGCAGGCAAATCAAAAATTAGTTTTAAACCACTAATACTTGGAGCGGTTTGCCAAGCACTGTATTGTTCGGTTAAAGCAAAAGTTAATTTTTCATTTTTGCTTAAAAGCAAACTTGCATTTTCAAAACCTGCTTTTGCAGTTAAATAATCCATGGTTAAATAATCGGGTATATGAATATTTAAACCACCTAATAAACCCGTAAAATAATCGCTCCAGCTAATGGCCACTACAATGTTTCCAATTCCATATTCTAAAATTAAAGCCCAACCAATTATCCATGCTATAATTTCACCAAACGAAGCATACGCATAAGTATATGCACTGCCACTAATAGGAATTGAAGAAGCAAATTCTGCATAACTCATGGCCGAAAAACCACAAGCAATAGCAGTAAAAACAAACAATAAAATAACCGCGGGTCCACCCATAAAACTGGCATTTCCTATGGTACTAAAAATTCCAGCACCAATAATAGCAGCAATGCCCATGGCTGTTAAATCACGTAAAGACAATGTTTTATGTAATTGATGGCTGCCATGTTCGGCTTTGTTGGCTTCAATTAAAATTTGTGCTACATTCTTTTTTCTGAAAAATTGTCTCATACTTCAATTTATAAAATGGAATAAAATTTTATACCCATGCAATTATACCAAGATATACATGTAAAACAAGGTGTAGTTTATGATTGATTTTAATAAAGCGAATAATAAAGTAGTTTTCCTTTATATAAATGTTCAAAATAAATGTTTTAGCTTTAAAAAGTTTTACTTTAATTCGTAAAATAAGATGAGCACAGAACAAACATTTCATCAAGCTGTTAAAACAACTATAAAAAATACTGAATTGCAAGCCAGAACAATGGCAGCTGCAATGCAGCATCAGCATGCAATGAATGGGGCCATCAAACAGTTTGCAAACCTTGATTTGGCTCGTAATAGAGCTAAATATATTAAGTGGCGTGTAAATGAAAATTTGGATAAATATTTGATAGATTTTGAAGCCAATTTGATGCGAAAAGGTGGAAAAGTTATTTGGGCCGATACTGCTCAAACTGCTTTGAATGAAATTGAACAAATCATCAAAAAAAATCAAGCTAAGCAAATTGTTAAGTCAAAATCGTCTATTTGTAACGAAATTGGATTAAATGAATTCATTCGTTCAAAAGGTTATCAATTATTTGAAACAGATTTAGGCGATTTTATAATTGATGGTTTCAATGAAAAAGCATTTCATACTGTTTTACCCGCATTACATAAATCAAAGCTAGAAATAAACAACTTATTGAACCAAAAAATCAGTTCTTCACTCGACATTGAAGCACATGAAATGATGGGCGATGTAAGGGAATATATGCGGTCTAATTTTTTTAAAGCTGATATTGGAATAACAGGAGCTAATTTTTTAATAGCTGAAAATGGAATGGCTTGCATTACCGAAAACGAAGGAAATGTAAGGCTTACAAGTACGTTTGCAAAAACCCACATTGTAGTAGCTGGAATTGATAAAATGCTTCCAACTTTACAAGACGTTGATTTGTTTTTTTCATTGTTAGGAAGTTATGGAACTGGACAAAAACTAACAACATATAATTCTATTATTGGCCCAAAAAATAGCGATGAACATGACGGACCAACTGAATTTATAGTAATTTTAGTTGACAATGGGCGTAGTAATATTTTGGCTTCACATGATCAACGTGAGGCATTAAGTTGTATCAAATGTGGCGCATGTCATTTTGTTTGTCCGGTATTTACTAATATTGGCGGACATGCTTATGGAAGTAGTTATACAGGCCCAATTGGTGCAATTACAGAGCCTCTTGCGCATGGGTTAAAAGAAAATATTCACTTAAGTAATGCCAGTACAAGTTGCGGAAAATGCAATGATGTATGTCCGGTTAAAATAGAAATTAG
The DNA here is from genome assembly GCA_947456185.1 of Bacteroidota bacterium. GTDB lineage: Bacteria > Bacteroidota > Bacteroidia > UKL13-3 > UKL13-3 > JAAFJM01. The sequence continues at coordinate 34,442 of CANGPW010000015.1, forward strand.
TAACCAAATAATTAGAAACAGAAGAGATGCTGTGAATTTAGGCGTTGAATCTACAAGTGAAAAATTAGCTTGGTACACATGGACAAAAGCCATGTTAAGTCGTAAAAATTTAAACCGCTCTGCTAGTTTAAAAAACTTTACATTTAAGCAACTTTATAAAAACAATTGGGGAACTGAAAGAGAATTTCCGAAAATCGAGGAAAAATCTTTTAACCAATTATGGAGAGAGAAATTTGGTGGTGTTTAAAAATTACTGATTTAAAAAAATATTAAAAAACAAAAAAAGCTCCAAATTGGAGCTTTTTTTGTTAGAGGTATCGATCAGATTCGAACTGATGTACAAGCTTTTGCAGAGCTTTGCCTAGCCGCTCGGCCACGATACCTTAATGCGATTAGGGGTGCAAATATAAAAAAATATTTTACTTCACCGCATTTTTTATCATTTGTAAAAACTTTAAAACTTATTAAGCTGATATGTAGCCAATTTGCTTACAATTCATTGATTTTATACAATACAGGTTTGCTAGGGCTAGCATCACTTTCAAAGGAAGCAATTTGTAAATTCAATAAATAAAAACCATCTGCAATTTCATTATTTACAAAAATTAATTCAGAAATGGTGGCATCTAATCTAGTATTAGTAGGATACTGCCAAAAGGCATGATGAGTTGCCAAAGCACCACCATCTTCTTCCCTATCTACCGAAGGCAAATCTACCAGCAAATTTTTTACATTTTGATTGGCCAAAAATTCGCCTAATGCTGGCTCCAAATAAGTAGGGTTATTCCCTGAATATTGATTCATTTTTTTTGAATCGTTATTGGGTAAAGTACGAATAATTACTGCATCAGCCATGGAATTATAAAGATTTGCAATACTTTGGTTAGTTACTAAATTATCGCCATTTTCTAATTTTTGCGGCAGCACCGAAATAACTTGCGCAATGGAATAGAAATTCTTTAATGTTTGATTGATGGTAATTCGCTCTTTACTGATATGTCCAACACATTCGGTATGCGTTCCATTTCCGTGCGCATTCAGTTTTAAATTTTCACAATTACAAGCTCCACCATCTATTACGGAACCTATAAAAGTTCCTACTTTTACAGGCTCAAATAATGGATTATCGATGTAAAAAGCATTGGGATTTTGAGCGCCACTAAACAAAGGAATTGACAAATCTAAAGGCATTGACAAATTAGCTTCGTAATTTTTTTCTTTGTACTTAAATTGAATGATCATAGCTTAAATTTCAATATAAAAATGTTTTTATTTATCTTCTATATCCAACGCAAATTGGTGGCAAACTTCTTTGATAGTTTGTTCAACAGGCTTAAAATTAAAGTTTAAAGCCGAACATATTTTACTGTTATCATAAAAATATTGCTTTTGAGAAGCACGGGCAGTTTCTTTGGTTAAACTAAATTTTGAAAGTTTTAAGAGCCTAACAATTGCAAATAATCGCCAAGCAATTTCGCCCATTAATGGAGTAATTAAAGTTTTGGGTGGTTTTACACCTAAATGCTTTGCAATGCTATAAAACAATGTTTTTATACTGATACTTTCGCTGCATAAAATATACCGTTGTCCAAATATATTTTGCTCCATTAATTGATAACAAATCTTGATAATATCTTGTACATCTATGTAACCATTAATTCCATTGGTATAAAAAGGTAAACCTTTATAAACCGTATCAAACAAAACAATGGAGCCTTTGGTAAAATCGCCATAACCCAAAATAACGCCTGGATTGACTATACAAACGTTTAATCCTTCTTCTTTTCCTCGCCAAACTTCCATTTCGGCTCGGTATTTACTTATGGCATAATTACTGTTTAAATTACTGTTTTCCCATTTACAATTTTCATTAATGGTAGCGCCATTAATACTTCTTCCTATTGAAGCAATTGAACTAATAAAACAAAATTTTTCAATCTTATGGAGCAAAGCTAAATTCACCATATTTGCTGTTCCTTCAATATTGGTTTTTTCCATTATTGATTTATCGGCTTGCGCAAAACTTACCATTGCAGCGCAATGATAAACTTCTGTGACATTTAAAAATGCTGATTCTAACTGCGGAATATTTAAAATATCGGCTTCCATCCAAACAATTGTTTGAAATAAAGCTTCTTTTGCTTGTGGATCGTAATGCTTGAAATAATAATTAAATATTTTTTCAAATTCAGCTAAATTAGCTGTACTGCGCTTCATTAGCTTCACTTTTTTGCTATGCAATAACAAATAACAAGCTATATGAGCTCCTAAAAATCCTGTTGAACCGCTTACTAAAATCACTGTTTGTGGATATGTTTATTTTATATGCCAACAAATTAATGATTTTTGAAGCAAATAGTTATTACTATTTTTTAAATAAATTAAATTTATAAAATCATGGAGTTTTTAGAGCCAATACCAAATCATATCATTGAACAATTAAAAATCAATTGTAGCCAAAGAAGTATTTATTATTCTACCACATTTGCTGCCGAAACAATTGATAATTTAGCTAATTATCATTTAGCTATTATTGGCGTTTGTGATGATAGATTACGTTCCAATTTTGCTGGTTCGGCAAAGGCTGCTGATGCCATAAGATTAGAATTTTATCAATTAATAAAACACCGAAATGATTTACAAATTATAGATTTGGGAAATATTGTATCGGGAAACACCATTAGTGATACCTATTTCGCCTTAAAGCAAACCATTGCAACGCTTTTAAAACAGAAGGTCTTATGCTTAATTATTGGTGCTAGCGAAGATTTTATTTACCAACAATATGCTGCTTATGAAGAAACACATTTTAACATGAATGTATTTATAGCAGATGCGCGAGTGGCTTTAAAATATGATGATAACAATGAGTTACAAAGTGGGTATTTAAGTAGAATTATTGCACATCCAAAAAATTATTTGTTCAATATTGCTCATATTGGTCATCAAAGTTATTTTGTAGAACCTGAAAGTTATGATGCTTTTGAAAATATGAATTTCGATATGTTGAGGTTAGGCCTTTTTAGAAATAAAATTCAAGATATAGAACCATTTTGCAGAAATGCCGATATGATGGCTATAAATATGTCGGCTATAAAAGCAGCCGATGCACATGGTCAAAATTCACCTTCGGCAAATGGTTTTACTGGTGAAGAAGCATGCCAATTAGCTCGCTATGCAGGAATGAGCGATGATTTAAAAAGTTTTGGAATTTATAACGTAAATCCGAACCATGATTTAAACAACTTAACCAGTCAACTTTCAGCACAAATGTTGTGGTATTTTATTGATGGATTTAATAACAGAAAAAGCGAATATCCAAATAAAGACAGCAATGATTTTATGGTTTATTATACCAGTATTCAAAGCACTTACGACATTACATTTTATAAAAACAAAATGAGCGACAGGTGGTGGATGGAAGTTCCATATCCAAAAAACAGAAATGAGCAAGAAGGTTCGTTTATGGTGCCTTGTAATTACAGTGATTATGAAATAGCGTTGAGTGATGAAATTCCTGATAGATGGATAAAAGCCTTTCAAAAATTGGCTTAAAAATGAAAGACAAATATACTTTTTTTGAAAATGTGTTTGACGTAGTTAGGCAAATTCCTTATGGAAAAGTAACCAGTTATGGAGCCATAGCAAAATATTTGGGAAGCGCCAAAAGCAGCAGAACCGTTGGCTATGCCATGAATGCAAGCCACCAATTAATTCCAAAAATAGCGGCTCACCGTGTGGTAAATAGAAATGGAATGTTAACGGGCAAAATTCATTTTGGAGGTAATGCAATGCAGCTAAGTTTAGAAGCCGAGGGAATCATTATTATAGAAGATAAAATTCAAAATTTTAGACTACATTATTGGGATCCAAATACAGAGCTGACCATTTAAAATGCAACATGATTATTTAAGTTAAAAACGAATAAAAATAATTATTTTGCATCCCAATTGAAAACACACCAAAAATATATTCAGCGCTGTATTGAATTAGCGCAAAATGGCACTGGTACAGTATCTCCAAATCCTATGGTGGGATGTGTGATAGTTCATAATGATAACATTATTGGCGAAGGTTGGCACATGAAATATGGTGAAGCTCATGCGGAAGTAAATGCTATAAATTCAGTGAAACAAAAGCATTTATTGCCGGAAGCAACGCTTTATGTTAATTTAGAACCTTGTCATCATTTTGGAAAAACTCCTCCTTGTACAAATTTTATTATTGATAATAAAATTAAAAAAGTGGTGGTTGGAATGATTGATCCATTTGAAAAAGTAGCAGGACAAGGAATTCAAAAACTGAAAGATACAGGAATTGAAGTGGAAGTTGGAATATTAGAAGCTGAGTGCAAGTATTTAAACAGACGTTTTATTAAATATATAACTCAACAAAAACCATATATTATTTTAAAATGGGCACAAACTTTTAACGGCTATATAGCTCCTGATGCTACTAAAATAAGTGCGGCCGAATTTGAAATTCATCGCCATATAACCGATAGAATTGTTCAAAGATTGGTACACAGGTGGAGAACAAAAGAAGATGCAATCATGGTGGGTACAAACACCGCTTTGCTCGACAATCCTGCATTAAATGCAAGAGAATGGTCAGGCCAAAACCCAATAAGAATAGTACTTGATAAAAATTTACGTTTGCCTAATGATTTAAAATTATTTGATAAAAGTGAACCCACCATCATAATTACTTCTATTCAAAAAGAGTCGGAACATAACCTCTCATTTATCAAATTAGATTTTGAAAAAAACTGGTTGGATGAAATGCTGAATGAATTGTATAAACTTAAAATTCAAAGTTTAGTTATAGAGGGTGGCACACAATTATTAAATGCTGTTATTACTAATAAAATATGGGATGAAGCAATCATTTTCACTTCGCCTAAAACCATTAATGATGGAATAAAAGCGCCACTTATTTATGGAAATAAAATTCAACAAGAAGACATTGATGGTGTAATGATGAATGTACTTTTAGCCAATTAAAATTAACAAAATTCAATCAATGATATTCTTACTATTAAGTATTTTAGCATCTACCATTACTGTAAGTTTTTTTAAAATTTTTGAACGTGTGGGTGTAAATACTTTACAAGGCATTATTTTTAACTATATAACTTGTGCTGTTTTAGGTAATTTATTTACCACAGAAACTCCAGTGATTTTAACAAATTTCTACCAGCAAGATTGGTTTCCATACACACTTTTATTAGGATTTTTATTTATCAGTATATTTTTTGCAATAGGAGAAACTTCACAAAAAATGGGTGTTTCGGTAAGCATGGTTTCTGCCAAACTTTCGGTGGTAATGCCTATAATATTTGCATTGTTATTTTTTAACGAAGGTCTTTCCTTTTTTCAAATAGTGGGAATCATCTTATCACTGTTAGCAGTATATTTTATTAGTAGAAAGCATGAAAATGGCGAAACTAAAACTAAAAATTTATGGGTACTACCAACAATTGTTTTTGTTGGTAGCGGCATTATTGATACTACTTTAAATTTTATTCAAAAACAATTTATTCCCTTAGTGAGTGAATCGTATATTATTACCACTGTTTTTAGTATTGCATTTATATTGGGCGCTATTTATTTGAGTTATTTGGTACTTTTTAAAAATGAAAAAATAGCTTTTAAAAATGTTTATTGGGGAATTTTACTAGGTATTCCAAACTACTTTAGCATGTTATTTTTAGTAAAAACTTTAAGTTATTTTCCTACTGCTAGCGCAACAGTTTTCCCCATCAATAATATTGGAATTGTGGCGGTAAGCACAATGGTTTCTGTTTGGTTTTTTAAAGAAAAACTGAATTCAAAAAACATCATCGGTTTGTTGTTGTCATTAACAGCTATTGCATTAATTGCTATAAAATTTTAGTTTGTATATGTTATTTTCCGATACCTATTTAACCATTGAAAGCAATTCGCAAGGCGAATTTAAAGACAAAGGAAGTCAATTTATTGGTTTTGCTTATGCAATAAAAACGGAAGAGGAAGGAAAAGAAATAGTGAAGCAATTAAAAAAAGAACATCCGCAAGCGAACCATCATTGTTGGGCTATGGTACTTGGCGCAAATAAAGAATTTCAGAAAAGTACAGACGATAGAGAACCAGCAAACACGGCTGGCAAACCAATATTAAGAGCTATTTTACAAAAAAATTTAACTAATGTTTTGATAGTGGTGGTTAGGTATTTTGGAGGAAAATTATTGGGAGTTCCTGGCTTAATAAACGCTTATCATGTTGCGGGAATTGAAGCTTTAACCAATGCTAAAATTTTAGAAAAACAAGTAATAGAACAATATGAAGTAGAGGCAGAATTTATATTGCACAATCATTTGTACAAGGTTGGTAAAAACAATGGTATAAAATTATATCCCAATAACGATTTAAATACAAACAGTTTTATATTTGAAGTTAGAAAAGCAAAAGCCGATGAAGCTTTAAAGCAACTAAATGACGCGGGAATTTGTCAAATAAAGTACAAAGGAATTATATGAGAAAACTATTATTAATATTAAGTGTTTTTTATGCTCCATTTGCCATTGCGCAGCAAAGTAATTTTGCTAAATATTTAGGTAATAAATCGGCCAAAGTTTTTATTCCTGTACAAAAAATTATTATAAATAATACTAATTCATTAGCTAAAAAAAATATAGACTTAAGTAGCGTTGTAAAGCAATATTTATTGGATAATACAAAGGAATTGCAAATTGAAAATGGCGATTTAAAATTGACTAATACTTATGAAAGTTTAGTGGGAACACATTACCAATTTATTCAAACATATCATGGTTCAGAAATTTATCAATCGAACATAAAAATAGCAGTAAATAATCAAGGTGAAATTATAAATATTATTAATGATTTAGTAGATGTAAGAAATAAAAATCTTCCTCCTAATGTGTTACAAAATACTGAATTTTGGGCTTATGATGGCAATGAATTAATAGCATGTAAAAAAGTGCTTGTTGGTAATAAAGAGCAGCTTTTTACATCAAATAATAAATTGATTTATGAAAATATAAAAAGCTTAAATAAAGGAAAAACGGATACCAATGTTTTGGTAAAAATATTTAATCCTGATCCGCTTACAAGTGCTAGAAGTGAGTATGTAGCACCTTATTTAAACTACAATAAATTAGATACTCCTTCATTAAATAATGAAAGAAAAGATTTGCTTTTAAGTTTAAAAATGGATAGTGCTGGGAATTATTTAGCCGAAAATAAATACGTTTTAATAAAAGATATTTTTGCGCCAAATGTGGCACCCTTTTCTACCAAATATAAAGATAGTTTAATAGTTACTAGAAATACTGATATTTTTAAACAAGAAATGGCTTTATATCACATAAAACATTTTCAAGAATATATTCAAAGCTTAGGTTTTACCAATATTCAAAACCAATTATGGGTGGATGCATTAGGTGATTTTGGCGAAGGTTCTCGTTTTGAATTTTCTGATTTAGACCCTTATTTAATACTTGGAATTGGGGGTATTCCCGATGCAGAAGATGCCGATGTGATATTACATGAATACGGCCATGCAACAGCTTTTTATATAGCACCAAACACTGTAGATGGGGAGGAAAGAATAGGAATAGACGAAGGCAATAGCGATATTTTAGCAGTAATTTATTCCAAGAAATTAAGCGATTATAATTGGCGCAAAGTTTTTAATTGGGACGGAAATCAAACATGGAATGGAAGAAATACTTTAAATATTAAAAATTATGTAGATGATTATGTTTTAAATCGTTACTCATTATGTGATATTTGGAGTGCTTCTGTAACTGATTTTGCAGAGCAAATAGGTTTGGATACCACAGTTACATTATTGCTTACCGCCATGGCTTCGATGCAATCAAACATGAAAATACCTGAATTTGCAAAATTGTTTATTCAAGCCGATAGTTTACTATATAACAAATACCATTTTGCAACCATTAAAAACTCATTCTTTAACCGCAAACTTATTCCTTCTGTTTCTATTGATGAGGTGTTTGATGCTTCGTTAATTAAGGTCATTAATTCACAAGGATTTGCTAGTTCAAATGAGCCTTTGATGATACAAGTTCCAAGTCATGAAAAGTATCAAGTTACAGTTTATAATTTACAAGGAAAACAAGTATTGGAATTCAATAATCAGCAAACATCAACAAGCATAAATCCAGAATTATTGAGTACTGGAATGTATTTAATAAACATTGCCGGTGGCAACAATAATTACAATTTTAAAATAACAAAATACTAAAAAGATTGATAGTGACTAGAACCGTATTAATAACAGGAATTACTAAAGGAATTGGCAGGGCATTGGCGGAATTATTTGCAGCAAATGGATTTAATGTTGCGGGCTGTGCTCGCAATGAAAAAGAAATAAATGCGTTTAAAGCTGAACTTTGGAATAATTATGAAAATCAACGATTTTTAATAGCTTCGGTGGATGTAAGTGACAAAGTAGCTTTGCAAGCATTTGCAAGTGATGTTTTATTAGAATTTGAAACCATTGATGTTTTAATTAACAATGCTGGTGTATTTGTTCCTGGTAGTATTTTAGAAGAAGAAGATGGGATTTTTGAGCAGCAAATCAATACGAACTTGGCCAGTGCTTATCATTTAACACGCGAAATAGTGCCAAGTATGAAAGCTAATAACCATGGTTTTGTTTTCAATATTTGTAGTACTGCTAGCATCAAGGCTTATCCTAATGGCGGAAGTTATTGTATTAGTAAATTTGCTATGCTTGGCATGACTAAAGTGTTGCGCGAGGAACTAAAGAATCATCATATAAAAGTAACCGCAATTATTCCTGGCGCTACTCTAACTAGCAGTTGGGAAGGCACAGATTTACCAGCAGAAAGATTTGTGTTGCCTAAAGATGTGGCAGATGCCATTTGGAGTATTTATAACTTATCAGGAAATACTGTAGTAGAAGAAATGATTATTCGCCCCCAGTTAGGCGATATAGGATAGAATTAAATAGTTTTATTTAAATACAATTTTAAAATTATTTTTGTTAGAATGACAATTATGATGAAAATCTAGGTTCGTTGTATGTAAATAAAAACGTAAAAAAAGAGGGTGTTTTCATAATTACAAGACAAAAGAACTTATTGATAACTTTGTTTCAACAAACTGAAAAGGTAAAATAAAAAATAATAACGTCTACGAATACAGTTATTTTTAATGACTAGCTAAAGGTTAATATTTCACATATTTGAACTATCTGAATTAAAAACTGCAAACAATCATTTTTATTGGGCTGCTTTACTTTTATTTTCGCAGTTCAATTACAAACAGTTTTAGTTTTCTAAAAAATTAATTATAAATACAAAAATGACAAAAGTATCAGTTATTGGAGCAGGTGCAGTGGGAGCAACCACAGCCGATGTTATTGCTTATCGCGAATTAGCCGATGAAGTGGTTTTATTAGATGTAAAAGAAGGATTTGCCGAAGGTAAAGCACTTGATATTTACCAAACAACATCTTTATTAGGAATGAAAACTCGCGTAAGCGGAACTACAAATGATTATAGCAAAACTGCTAATTCTGATGTAGTAGTTATAACTTCTGGTATTCCTCGTAAACCAGGAATGACACGTGAAGAATTAATAGGTACCAATGCAAATATTGTAAAAACAGTAGCAGAAAATGTGTTGAAACATTCGCCAAATGCAATCATAGTGGTAGTTTCTAACCCAATGGATACCATGACTTACTTGGCTTTAAGAGCAACTGGCTTGCCTAAAAATAGAATTATAGGAATGGGTGGATTATTAGATAGCGCTCGTTTTAAAGGTTATTTGGGAATGGCATTAAACCAACCAACTGCCGATATTCAAGGAACAGTAATTGGTGGACATGGTGATACTACCATGATTCCGTTAACTCGTTTGGCTACTTTAAATGGTGTACCCGTTTCTAATACTTTAAGTGCTGAGCAATTAAAAGAAATTAGCGATGCAACTATGGTTGGTGGAGCTACTTTAACCAAATTATTAGGAACTTCGGCTTGGTATGCGCCAGGTGCTGCAAGTGCTTTTTTAGTAGAAAGCATTGTTCGTGATCAAAAACGTGTAATGGCTTGTTGCGTAGCTTTAGATGGTGAATATGGCCAAAAAGATATTTGCTTAGGTGTTCCAGTTGTTATTGGTAAAAACGGTTGGGAAAGTATAGTTGATTACAAATTAACTGCAGAAGAGCAAGAATCATTTAACAAAAGTGCAGATGCTGTTCGCAATATGAACAGTGTTTTAGCTGAAATTGGAGTTTTATAAATAACTCCTAATATAAATTAACAAAAAAAAAGACTTGTCAGAAATGGCAAGTTTTTTTATGTCAAAAAAATCAATAAGATGAATTTTAAAACACTTTTTTGTTTTTTAGGTTATTCAAATAGATGACTAGAAATGAAAACATATTGAAATTGCGTCCTGAAATAATTACAGACAATACAAAAACTAGTTTGTCTGAAGAAAGCTTTCAGAATTTAACTTTACGCCCAATTTTAAAGCTTCAAAACGAACTAATTTTAAAATTAACAAACAAGCATATGGCTAAATTTATTATTGATAAAAGTAATGAAGAAAGTAAAAAAATAATAGAAACTAGGTTGGCGGAACAAGTAATCAAACAACAATTAATAGGTTTAACCATTGGATTATTTACTTCAGAAGAGTTTGAATTTTATTTACAAAACCAATCAAGTATAAATAAGCGCATAGGCCAGTTGATTGTAAAGCGTGTATGCAGCCAAATTTTATAAATTCACTTGATAAAATATAAATTGAGTAAAAAAACTATAAATTTTGCAAATAAAAAAGGCTTACAAGATTTAAAACTTGTAAGCCTTTGATTTATAACGTGGGTCCACCTGGTCCCGATACATCGGGAGAACTAGGCACCTACAATGGTTTTTATAATGTGGGCCCACCTGGAATCGAACCAGGCACCTACTGATTATGAGTCAGTTGCTCTAACCGAATGAGCTATAGGCCCTACTAATTAATCATATTCTGATTTTTTAGGGAGTGCGAAAGTATCTTTTTACTGCTATTATTGCAAATAATTTTTTTTAAAATGCTAAAATATAAAGCTATAATTTTTGATTTAGGTGGAGTAATTGTAAATCTTGACCAAGACAGAACCATTAGGAGTTTTAAACGCTTAAATATTGACCTTGACGAAGTAAATGATAAACTGCCTGTTTTTAAACAATATGAAACAGGACAGGTGAATACCGAAACTTTTATTCAAACCATCAAAGCTGAACTAAAAGGAAGCGCTAGTAATGTTGAAATTTCTAATGCTTGGAACAAGATGATTTTGGATGTTCCAACTGATAGAATTGAGTTTTTAAAGGAACTTAGGAAGAATTATCAATTATTTATTTTAAGTAATACCAACGAATTACATATTCAAGAATTTACCAAATTATTTGAAGTAGATCATCCAAATGAAAAATGGGAGGATTTATTTGATAAAATATATTACTCGCATAAAATAGGTCTACGCAAACCAAACATAGAAGCTTGGCAACTTATATTAGATGAAAATAATTTATTAGCCCACGAAACTATTTTTATAGATGACACAAGCATGCATTATAAAGCCGCTGAAACATTAGGCATAAAAAGCATTTGGGCCAAAGAACCCATTGGAAAATGGTTTATTGATGAAGTAAAAAAACTGGAAATTTAGAAAACTTCTTACAAATGAATTAGTTTAAATGCTAATTTTTGG